>JBDLUH010000007.1:0-30580 GCA_039805425.1 Actinomycetota bacterium | reverse complement strand
ATCGGTGGGTTTTGTAAAGCGACACATTCGTGCGTTCAACATTGGCGGCGGAGTGCTGCTAATGATTCTTGGTTTGCTTTTGGTGTTTGGAATTTGGAACACCTTTGCAGCATGGCTTCAGTTGGAGGTGTTTGGTTATTTCCAGCTCGCGCTTTGATGGTGACATCACCACCCCCGAATTAACTTTGGCCGGTTGGTCAAGGTGGATTTGGCGTCAGCTTACTTCTATGCGCACGGCGCTTTTGCTTTTGCTTTTGTTGGCAATTGCGGCTGTGCCAGGTTCTGTTTTTCCTCAGCGATCCGCAGACCCAAATGGCGTTACCCAATACTTTGACACCAACCCGCAATTGGCTCCTGTGTTAGATGCCCTACAGCTTTTTGATGTTTACACATCGGTGTGGTTTTCTGCTATTTACATTTTGCTTTTCATTTCGTTGATTGGTTGTGTTGTTCCTCGCACCGGGGTTCACTATCGTGCGCTGATCACCCCACCGCCAGCGGCGCCAAGATTGTTTTCACGCATGCCAGCTTCTTTGAGTGTGAAATTTGCCAAAAATTCCACTATTCCAGAACGTGCAGAGGCAGTGCTTCGTAAACAGGGATATCGCGTAATTAGAAATGGAAAAACTGTTTCTGCCGAGCGCGGTTATGTTCGTGAAACCGGAAACTTGGTATTTCACTTTTCACTGATTGGCGTGTTGATTGCCGTGGGTATTGGTGGCGGATTAAGTTTTAGCGGGCAGCGAGTTTTGGTTGAGGGCGAAACTTTTGTAAACAACTTGGCCTCTTACGATTCGTTTTCGCCGGGAACGTTTTTCAATGAGGGCATGCTGGTTCCCTTCAGCATGAGCCTCGACAAATTTGAAGTGGATTTTGATCTAAGAAATCAAACCAACGTTGGAACTCCGCTAGATTTTCGCGCCTACACATCTTCAAAGCTCACACCAGCATCGCCAGCTAAACCTGGTTTGATTCGCGTGAATGAACCCCTTGAAATGCCGGGCGCAAATATTTACCTAACCGGAAACGGTTACGCACCGCACATAACTATTCGCGACGCCAAGGGCAACATAGTCTTTGCCGGGGCGAACGTATTTTTGCCTCAGTCAACCACCTACACATCACTGGGTGTAATTAAGGTTCCAGATGCAGATCGCCAATTTGGAATCATCTCTTTCTTCTATCCCACTGTAGAAACTCTTACTACCGGTGCACTCACCTCTATTTATCCGGCGCCTATTGACCCACTTTTAACCATGAACGTTTACGAGGGTGACCTAGGTCTTGACAGTGGTGTACCAACCAATGTTTATGCGCTAGACACATCAAAGATGAAGCAGGTTGCCGGGGGCAAGAGCGCAGTAAAGGGGTTGCGTTTGACTTTGGGTGAAACAGTAGAGCTTCCTAACGGACTAGGCACTGTGACTTTTGATGACATTCGCAGGTTTGCATCATTAGACGTTAGCTATAACCCGGGTGGCATTTGGGTGCTGCTGTTTGCCCTGTTGTCACTGGCCGGAGTAACCACATCACTGCTGGTTCCTCGCCGCCGCGTTTGGGTGCGCCAAACCACCGAAGGATTTGAAGTGGCTGCCTTGGCTCGAGGGGATGACCCCATACTTGAGAAGGTAGTTCGTGAAGTAGCCGAAGAACTCAAAGCAAAGGACAAGAAGTAACCATGGGAATTGCTCTAAACGAGGGACTTTCACAGATCTCGCTTATTTTCATCTATGCAGCTATGGCCATTTACACAGCGGCCTTTCTAACCTTTGCCAACCACCTGTCGCGCTTGGCTTCTGAAAAGAAGAAGGTTCAGGGTGCAGCCACCAAGATAGAGCGCATTGCTATTGCCTTGATGATTCTGGGTGCAGTGCTGCACGCAGTTGGTGTGGTGCTACGAGGAATTGCGGCAAGCCGTGTGCCTTGGGCAAACATGTATGAGTTCTCCATCACCGGGTCACTGGTGGTAGTGAGCATTTTCTTGCTGGCACTAACGATTAAAGACATTCGCTTGATTGCAACTTTTGTTTCTGGTTTCGCTCTTTTGATTCTGGGTTCGGCTACTTCTATCTTTTATGTAGAGGTCAAGTCGTTGATGCCCGCATTGCAGAGCTACTGGTTGGTAATACACGTTGTGGTGGCAATTTTGGCTACCGCATTCTTTAACATCGCTGCTGCACTTTCAATTGCTTACTTGCTCAAGACCGCAAATTGGATTCAAAAATCAAAGTTAAAGTTTTTGGCAACCTTGAAGCGAATTCTTGATTTGTTTCCAAGCATCGAGAAAATTGAAAGACTTGCCTACCGCTTCAACATCATTGGTTTCATTCTTTGGAGCTTCACTTTAATTGCGGGCGCAATTTGGGCCGAGCGTGCTTGGCACCGCTACTGGGGTTGGGACACCAAAGAAGTCTGGACCTTCATTATCTGGACTATCTACGCCGGCTACCTGCACGCCAATGCCACGCGCGGATGGACGGGCAAGCGTTCTGCTTGGCTTGGATTAGTGGGATTCCTTGCCGTCTTGTTTAACTTCACCATTGTGAACTTGTTCTTCAAGGGCCTGCACGTTTACAGCGGATTGAAGTAAAAACTAAATCAAGCGGTAGCAGCGCTCTAGGCGCTCTAGCCAAAAGTCTTCACGGTGCTCTTCTGCCTTGAAGGTTTCTAGGTTCAGATTTTCAACTTCAACTCTGCGCACCTCTATAAAGCCATCTTTTGCACTTATCGGTTCGCGGGTTACATCTCCGCCAAGTAGCGCGCTGGTTGCCAGGCCGCAATCAAACTCAAGGTTTTCAATTGCCGCCGCTAGGTGCGCGCCCATTGATAAACCAACCGATGAATCAATAGCGCTAGAAATTACTACGGGCAATTCCGCTTCACGAGCAATTTCAAGAGCACGGTGAATGCCGCCGAGCGGCGCGACTTTAAGAACCAAAATGTCTGCCGCATTTGCCTGTGCAACTGCCAAGGGGTCACTAACTTTACGAACTGATTCGTCGGCGGCAATTTTGATGCCCAAACGGTTTACCTGCAGCTTTAGCTCAGCCATCTCGGCGATGGTTGCCACCGGCTGCTCTAGGTATTCCAGCGGAACACCGTTCTGATGCATGGCGTTAGCTAAAAGGGTGGCTGTGGCAATGTCGTATCCGCCGTTGGCATCAAGGCGAATCTTTGCTTCTGGATACAGCTTTTGAACAGCAAAGACGCGATCGAGATCCTGCTGCAAAGATTGGCCAGATTCGGCCACTTTGATTTTCACGGTTTGAAACTCGCCAAAGCGGCTAAGTACTTTTTCAATCAACTCTGGGGAAACCGCTGGCAAGGTGGCGTTAACCGCAATACGATCGCGATGCAGCTCAGGCAGCTTCCAGTAGCCAAATTCAATTGCCGATGTAAGCCAGGTTGCCGCCTCTTCATCTGTGTATTCAGTAAAAGGTGCCCATTCAGCCCAACCGTTGGGGCCTTCGAATAGCAAAATCTCGCGATCAGATAGCCCACGAAACCGGGTTCGCAGGGGTAGAGAAACCACCCTGGCCGAGGCAATTAGCTCCGCTAGCGGGGGAATAGTGTTTTGGCTCACGTTGTTAGTCTAGATTCATGGCGCACAAGGTATCTGAGCTCTTCGACGAGCAGATTTGGCAAGAGGTTTCTGGGTTTCAAAACTTAGAGGATGTCACCTATCACAAGCACGTTTCGCTTGGCATTGTGCGAGTGGCCTTCAACCGCCCAGAGGTGCGCAACGCCTTCAGGCCAAAGACCGTTGATGAGCTGCACCGAGCCCTGGAACACGCACGGCTTGATTCAAAAGTTGGCGTTGTCTTGCTAACCGGAAACGGCCCTTCGGCTAAAGACGGCGGTTGGGCATTTTGCTCAGGCGGAGACCAAAGAGTGCGCGGCCGCGATGGATATAAATACGCCGAGGGCGAGACCGCTGAAACTATTGAAGCCGGTCGTGCTGGCCGACTACACATTCTTGAAGTGCAGCGATTAATGCGTTTTATGCCAAAAGTTGTGATTGCTCTGGTGCCCGGTTGGGCTGCAGGTGGCGGCCACTCGCTAAACGTGGTTGCCGATCTTTCAATTGCATCCGCCGAGCATGCAAAATTTAAGCAGACAGATGCCGATGTGGGCTCGTTTGATGCAGGCTACGGAAGCGCATACTTGGCACGACAGGTTGGCCAAAAATTTGCCCGAGAAATTTTCTTCTTAGGTGAAGAGTATTCAGCACAACGCGCTTACGAAATGGGTGTCGTAAATAAAGTTGTAGCTCACTCAGATCTTGAAAAGGTTGGCGTTGAGTGGGCAACAGAGATTTTGCGAAAGTCACCTCAGTCTGTTCGCATGTTGAAGTACGCGTTCAATATGGTTGACGACGGTTTGGTTGGTCAGCAACTCTTTGCCGGTGAGGCAACGCGGTTGGCCTATGGCACAGACGAGGCCGTTGAAGGCCGTGACTCGTTCCTTGAAAAGCGCGAACCAGATTGGTCGCCATACCCCTGGCAGGTTTAGTTTTTCTAGAATGACAAAACCGCTAAAGCTAATTGCCGCAAACGATACGTTTGGTGCGCTCGTTGCTTTTGCAGATGTACTTGACGGCAAGTGTGCTCTTTTTATAACCGCACCAGAGGTGAACGGCAAGATGCCAGAAACTCACGGATTACCCGACGAAGTTGAAGACAATGTTGCGCTAATTGTTGAAACCTCTGGCTCAACCGGAACACCTAAGAAAATTTCGCTATCACGTGAAGCTCTTTTGGCAAGTGCAAAAGCTGCCAGCTTTGCATTAGATGCTGATGAATATTCCAGCCAGTGGTTACTAGCCCTACCAACTAATTACATCGCCGGTGCAAACGTATTAATCAGATCGGTTTTGGCTGGAACCCAACCAGTGATGATGAATACCTCGGTGCCGTTTACCGCAGAGGCATTTGCTAGATCGGCAAGCCATATGAAAGCCGAAAAACTTTATACCTCTTTGGTACCAACCCAGCTTGGGCGCCTTGCACTGGCTGCCGAGCACGACGAATTTGTGCTTGAGCAGCTGCGTCGCTTTAGCGCCATTTTGGTTGGCGGGCAGGCTGCTGACTACGTGCTGATTGGTCGGCTAGAGGCCCTGGGAATCAAGATAATCACCACTTATGGAATGACCGAAACCTGTGGGGGCTGTATTTACAACGGCATTCCAATTGGCGGCACAGAGCTTAAGTTGATTGACGACCGCATTGCCATAAAGAATTCAATGCTTGCAAATGTTGAGCTTGATGAAGATGGCTATTTTGTGACTCAAGATGCAGGCTTCGTTGACGAAAAGGGCCGCTTGGGAATCATCGGCCGACTAGATCGGGTAATTAATTCCGGGGGAATCAAAATCTCGCTAGATAGAGTTGAGCAACTGGGGCTTCGCGTAAACGGAGTCGACGATCTTGCCGCGGCCGCCATTCAAGATATGGAATGGGGTCAACGTGTTGGCATTGCCTATGTTGGTAGCCCTGAAGTGGCAGATGATATTGCCCGAACCTTAGGAAACGACCTTGGACCTGCAGGTAAGCCAGTTCGTGTGGTTAGGGTAGACAAACTACCAAAGACTGCAAACGCTAAAAATGATCTAACGGCAATTAGCCAATTATTTGAGGAAAACTAATGAGCGCAAAAACCGGCAAGTTCAAGCTTTGGGTAGAGGGCGCAAGACTAAGAACTTTGCCTCTAGCAATTTCGCCAATCGTAATTGGTGCGGGCGCTGCTTCTGCGGTAGATAAATTCAACCTGCAGTTAACTTTGCTGGCACTTGCCGTTGCGCTGTTTTTACAGATTGGCGTGAATTACGCAAATGACTATTCAGATGGAATTCGCGGCACAGATGAACACCGCGTTGGTCCACTGCGCCTAACCGGATCAAAATCGGTTAGACCCCAATCCGTAAAGTTTGCTGCATTTCTATTTTTTGCACTCGCTGCCCTGTGTGGATTAGCGATTGTTTTGATTACCCAGCACTGGTGGTTCATACCGGTAGGTATTGCTTCAATAATTGCTGCTTGGTTTTATACCGGCGGCAAATCACCATACGGCTACTCGGGATTGGGTGAGATTGCTGTCTTCGTTTTCTTTGGCCTGGTGGCAACCTATGGAACCGCATACATTCAAATCGGAGCATTTGATTTAAATGCTTTGCTTGGCGGTTCAGCAGCGGGCTTTTTTGCTTCGGCTGTTTTGATGGTAAACAATATTCGTGACATAGAAACCGATGCAAAAGTGGGAAAGCGCACTCTTGCAGTGAAGCTTGGCCTTGGTAAAGCCAAGGCTCTCTACTATGTATTGCTTTGGGCACCGCTAGCAATTCTTTTGCCGTACCCGTTAATTTACCCGGCAACTATTTTGGCCTGGGTTGCCCTGCTTTTTGTTCTGCCGGCCACAATGATTGTGCGAAAGCCCCAAGGGCCTAAGGATTTGATTCTGGCTTTGAAGATAACCAGCCTTGCCTCAATTAGCTTTGCCCTGGCTTTTGGCTTTGGCTTGGCCCCAATAAGTTTTAGTAACTAGCGGCTTTCGGCCGCACCATCTTCAGACGCGGTATCTTTGTCGGTCTTGGTCTTTGAGAACTTATAAATGGCCTCAGATACGGCCGCGCGTTGTTTGCCAAAGAAAATCAGTGAAACGGCAAGAGAAACCACTGCGGCAATTAAGGCCGCAAAGAATGGGTCAAAGCCCAAGGCCAGCATTAGAGCCAAAATTGCAGCAAATAGACCAACGCGAATAGAAATGTAAAGGATCCATGGGTTCTTCATGGAATAAGTCTAAGTTTCTCGCTGGTTAGAGTTATCACTATGAAGTGGTTCATTTTTGCAATCATCGCTGCGGCGATTCTGGTGGTTTTTGGCGCGGTTTACGGCATCAGTCACCTGATGAACAAGCGCAAGCTAACCAAATACAAGACCACTGCGCCAGACGATGACCCTAAGTTCCTTCGTGACCTGGCTGAAAAGCTAAAGCAAGAGCCGGGCCCAAAGAGCGCGGATGACGCCGCCGGTGAAAACAACACCGATACCGATTCGGCACCCAAAGGTGATGATGAGCCAAAGTAGCTCACCTGCCCAAGTTTTTGCCGCACAGCTTTTAGCAACTTTTGCGAAGGCTGGCGTTCGCAATTTTTTTGTTGCACCTGGCGCCAGGTCGCAAGCCTTGGCAATTGCCGCCGGCCAGTTGGCTGATGCTGGAAAGATAGATTTGCATGTGCGCCTAGATGAACGCAGCATGGCTTTCACCGCACTTGGTTCGGCTCTCGCTTCTGGTGAGCCGTCGGTTTTGATCACAACCTCGGGAACCGCGGTGGCAAATTTGCACCCGGCGGTACTTGAGGCGAATCACTCTGGTGTGCCGCTAATTCTTTTAACTGCAGATCGCCCACACGAACTTCGCGGTGTTGGTGCAAATCAAACGACCAACCAACTAAACATTTTTGGGAATGCCGTTCGAGAGTGCGTTGACGTACCAGCACCCAACGGTAACGATGGTGAACTTCGCGAAGCAGTTGACTTAGCAATCAACGCAATCGCGGTTGCTATGGGTTACGACGGTGATCAACCCGGCCCGGTGCAATTGAACCTGGCCTTTCGCGAACCGCTTTCGGCAACTGCACCTAACGCGGCGCAATTAAATCCAATTATTTCTATGCCAGATGTTTTTGAACCGCACCCAGAGTTTGCAGTTCTAAGTGCTGAGCGCCCAACCGTAGTAATTGCTGGTGCCGGTTCTGGTGGTGACGCTGTAGAACTTGCCGAAGCATTTGGTTGGCCGCTGCTAGCCGAGCCATCGTCTGGTGCTCGCATGGGCGCAAACGCAATTATTGGTTATCGCAGAATTCTTGAGACCTCAGAACTTGCCAGTGAAATTTCTAGAGTAATTGTTTTTGGTAAACCAACCCTCGGCAGAGCAGCAATACGTTTGCTTTTTGACACAGAGGTAGAGGTTGTTGTCATTAAGAGCAGGGCGATGGGTCACTTTGATGTGTCACGTCGTGCAGCTCACGTGGTTGATGAAATCACAGTGGATGACGAGGTTGATTTTGAATGGCTAGAACGTTGGCGACTAGCCGATGCAGAATTGAACGCCGCCGAAAGTTCTGCACTTGATCGCCGCGCGCTGGTAGATGCGGTTTGGGCTGCCACCAGCGATGCTGATCAACTGGTGCTTGGCGCCTCACGGCTAATTCGCGAGGCCGATGCCTGGGCCCCGGCTAAGGCAATCAGGGTTTTCTCTAACCGCGGGTTGGCCGGTATTGACGGCACAGTTGCCACCGCCACAGGCATCGCCATGGTTGAACGAGAGGGAACAACCCGTGCGCTACTTGGCGATCTAACCCTGCTGCACGATGCTTCATCTTTGGCTATCGACCCAGCCGATGGCGATCTAAACATTCAACTTGTGGTTGGCAACGACAACGGCGGAACAATTTTCGCCGGGCTTGAAATGGCCGCTCAACTAGAGCCAAAAACTTTTGAAAAACTATTCACGACACCCCAGCAGGTAGATCTTTGGCACTTAGCCCAGGCCTACGGCTGGAACTACATACGGGTAGAAGAGCGCGCAGATCTTGAATCGGCTCTGCAAACCACCGGCCGCGTGTTGATTGACGTGCGCCTCTAGTAAAACTAAGAAAGAGCTTCGCGAATTGGGCGAAACTTAAGTTCAGTTTCGGCAAGCTCTGCTTCAGGTTCTGATTCGGCAACTATTCCGCCACCGGCAAATGCGCGCAATGTTGCATTTTGAATTTGCGCTCCGCTCGAATGGCTAATTTGCGCTCCGCGCAATGCAATAGCCCACTCACCATCTCCGTCGGCGCCAATCCAGCCAACCGGGCCAGCGTAGCGACCGCGATCACTTGCCTCCAATTCGGCGATGATTTTTTGAGCAACATTGGTTGGTGTTCCGGCAACCGCTGCGGTTGGGTGCAATGCGGCTGCAACATCTAACACCGATGCATCTTCGCGCAAAACTCCGTGAACATCGCTGGCCAAATGCCAAACATTTGGAAGCGCCAAACTGAACGGAGTTGGATCTGCATCTACGTGTGTGCAGAACGGGGTAAGTGACTGCACCAAACTATCAACCGCAAACGCGTGCTCTGCTGTGTTTTTTGAAGATTCGGCAAGAGCCACAGAGATTGCGTGGTCAACACCAGGGTCTGTTCCGCGGCCGGCGGTGCCGGCAAGCACGCGTGCCGAAACCTGCCCATGCGATACGCGAACCAAAAGTTCTGGAGACGCCCCGAACATTCCATCAACCGAATAGATCCAGCAAGTTGGGTATTGCTCACCAAGTTTTTTTAGCACAGTGCGCAAATCAAAATCGGTAGGCAAGCTGGTTTGAATATCACGTGACAAAACAACTTTCTCAACTTCACCGGCGGTGATTCTCTTTACCGCTTGCGTGACTAGTGTTTTGTAGTGCTCGGCAGAAGTGGTACCACTTTCAAAAGTCATCGCTGGGTTATTTGTGTAGCTCTGTTCTTTGCTCCAAAAATCTTGCGATTCAAAACCGTCAACCGTAGTTAACCAAACGCGCCCATCGCGGGAGCCAAGAATTACCTTCGGCACAATCAAAACGCTGGTTGCGCTACTGGAATCAGAAAAAGCAAAACTGCCAAAGGCAACCAGCCCAGAACCCGGTAGACGCACTTCATCGGAGCTTTCAGAAAGCTCAACCAAAGCTCGCCACTGGGCAGCAAGATCGGCAACGCGGCCAGAGGTCAACTTGCTTTCAAGCCGGGCGGCTTCACCCCAACCAACAATTCCGTCTCCGCCACGAATGTAGGTAAGCGGGTTAGTGGGTAGGTGGGCCAGTAGCTCAAAGTTATCGGTGTGAATTTCGCGGGTGGTGAGAGTCAATTTCAGTGCCGAATTCATGAGCCCTCACCTTTCTGAGTGTTATCTGTGAACCTAGACACGGCCATCGGAGGGCCGTGGGGTCGCGGGTAATCTGAACTAGTAGCTTCAAAAAGCCTAAACCCGTCTAGGAGACCATAAATGCGAAAGTCAGCTCCCGTAGCTTTCTTGCTCGCCTGGTTTCTGGTTCTGGGTGGCCTACTAACCTCAACCCCGGCCTATGCCGAAGATGACGAGGATGAAGCCGAAACCTCAGAGGTAGTAGAGAGCCCCCAGGGCCCACAACCGCTAAAGCTACGCCACAAAGAGGGCGATGAAAAGCGCAAAGAGCTTGAAGAGAAGTACGGCAAGCGCGGCAAACTAGCAGTTCCGCCATTGGTTATTCGCCCGCAGCGCGACACCGATGACCTAGAAGGCGAAGAAGGCGGCGAAGTCGAAGAAGATGAGCAAGAAGGCTCAATCGGATTCCAAGCGCCAGATGCGCCGGTGAACGGGGCAGGTGCCAAGGTGTCTGGTGGTCAGCCATCAGGTGAAGTTTCCGGCACCCTTAGCAAAGCAAGTACCAGCTTTATTGCAATCAATCCAATGACTGCAGCCGAAGGTAACGCTGGCGGCACCGGGCGAGCGGTGAACCCACAGCAAAATATTCCAATCGATATCAGCCAGGTTAGATTCAATCGCAAGAGCCCGGCCGAAGTTTTCATTCAAGCTTCACAGGTTGGTCTATACGCAATGGCAGCCGGAGCAATCATTCTTGGCCTGTTCACTGCTTCGCGCGCGATTCGCCGCAAGTAGACTTGTTGGGTGAGTAAAGCCAATCTAGACAAAAAGCCGGCCGAAGTAGCCGCAATGTTCGATGAAGTGGCACCAACCTATGACCTGACCAATGCCCTGCTTTCTTTTGGGCAAGACCGTCGCTGGCGCAAGATTGTGCGAAAAGCGGTTGACCCACGCAGTGGCCAGAAAATTCTTGATTTAGCAGCCGGCACCGGTGCATCATCGGTGGCTTTTGCTAGACCTGGCGTAAAGGTTGTAGCGGGGGACTTCTCTGAAGGCATGTTGGCTGTTGGCCGAGTGCGTCACCCAGAAATTGAATTTGTGTTTGCCGATGCAACCAAGTTGCCATTTGCCGATGCCGAGTTTGATGCCTGCACCATTTCTTTTGGGCTTCGAAATGTGGTTGACGTACCAAAGGCGCTCGCCGAAATGTATAGAGTCACAAAGCCTGGCGGTTGCATAGTAATTTGCGAATTCTCAAAAGTAACTAGCTCATGGTTTGCACCGTTCTACAACCTGTACCTAAACAAAATTCTGCCTGCCTTTTCCCGCCTTGGTAGCAAGACCCCTGAGGCGTACACATACCTTTCAGAGTCAATTTTGGCTTGGCCAAACCAGCACGAACTAAAACTAAAGATTGAAAAAGCTGGCTACACCAACGTAACTTTTCAGAATCTAACCTTTGGAATTGTGGCTGTACACAAGGGCATTAAGGCGGATAGCTAGTGGCCATCTCGCTGCCGCGCCAGCTTAAGAAAGTTTCTGACCGCGCACTTCTTAAGGCCCTTGAATTGGGGCTTGAGGTTGTTGAAGCTAACCTGCAGGTAGCCACTCAGCACGCCGACAAAATTGCGGGAGCCTCTGCACGTCACTTGGTTTCTGCCGGCGGCAAGCGTGTGCGACCAACATTGGTCTTGCTAGCCGCCCAACTTGGTGACCCTAAGAAAAAAGAAGTCATTGATGCAGCGGTTGTGGTTGAGCTAACTCACCTAGCAACTTTGTATCACGACGACGTAATGGATGACGCCCCAACCCGTCGCGGAGTTCCAACCGCGCAAATGATTTGGGGTAATTCAATTGCTATTCTTACCGGCGATCTTTTGTTTGCCCGTGCATCACAGGTTGGCTCACATCTTGGTGAAGAGTCGCTAAAGCTGCAGGCAGATACCTTTGAACGCCTTTGTCTTGGTCAGCTACACGAGACCATTGGCCCAAGTGAATTTGAAGACGCAGTTGCTCACTACATTCAAGTGATGGCAGATAAAACCGGCTCTTTGATCTCTGCTTCAGCGCGCCTTGGCATCATGCTTTCTGGTGCACCGCGTGAATACATTGAACCAATGCGCGTTTACGGCGAAAAGGTTGGAGTTGCATTCCAGCTGATTGATGACGTGATTGATATTTCTGAGGCCGGTCCATCGGGCAAGACCCCGGGCACAGATCTTCGAGCAGGGGTACCAACCTTGCCGGTGCTTTTGCTTCGCAAGGCAGCTGCGGCTGGCGATGCCGAGGCGGTATCGCTGTTGGCATTGATAGATGGCGGCCTGGCCGATGACTCACGCTTGCAAGAGGCTTTGGTTCGTTTGCGCAATCACGGGGTAGCCAATCTGGCATATCTAGAGGCAAAGCGCTGGGCAGATGAAGCGGTTGAGGCAATTTCCGAACTTCCTGACGGCTCTGTAAAGAGCGCTCTGGCCCAGTTTGCTCAGGCAGTGGTAGACCGCACCAACTAGGCCCAGGTTTGCCTTGAGTAAAGTTGTCTAATGGCAATCGAGCAGATTTATCACCTAAACCGCGACGGCGTATCGCTGGTTATTGAAACCTCTAAAGGCACCCCAAATATCGTGCACTGGGGTTTGCACATGCCAGTTATCAATAACCACACCGATATCCTTGCGGCGCTTGATGAGCCGGCCCCACATGGCTATTTTGATGAAGCCCACCGCGGCGGAGTGTGGCGCGAAAACGCACGCGGTTTTCTTGGCCGCCCATCATTATTAGGTCACCGAAACGGAACCTCACACAGCCAACTTTTTATATTGCGCGATGTTCAAGCCAGCGACCATAAAGTGACATTTATTTCTGTAGATGCCAACGCAGAACTTGAAGTGCAAATTTCTTATGAGCTAACTGCCAGTGGAGTTGTGTTGGTTAATCACCAGGTAACAAACCTTGGTCTAACCGATTTCACTGTTGACTCCACGGTTGCATTTATGGCACTACCTGACCACGCTGCCGAAGTGATGGACTTCACCGGTCGCTGGTTGAAAGAACGCACTGCTCAGCGTCAGCAAATTCAAACTGGTTCTTGGGTGCGCGAAGGCCGCGAGGGCCGCAGCGGTCACGACTACACAATTATTCAACTGGCGCTTTCTGCCGGTGCTGGTTTTCAAACCGGCGAAGCTTGGGGGCTGAGCCTGGCTTGGTCTGGCAACCCGCGTCACGTTCTAGAGCGCACAATGGTTGGCCGTACTCAAATTGGTGCTGGCGAATTACTGCTGCCTGGCGAGGTTGTTTTGGCTCAAGGTGAAACCTATGTGGCACCGGCTGTGGTGGCAACTTATTCAGCTGAAGGAATTGATGGCGTTAGTGATCGGTTGCACCGATGGATTCGTGCGCGCGACAACCACCCAACAAACCGCAGACCAAGGCCCGTGTCACTAAATGTTTGGGAAGCGGTTTACATGAACCACGACCTAAACAAACTGAGCGAACTTGCCGACGTTGCCGCAGAAGTTGGTGTTGAACGAATGGTTCTTGACGATGGCTGGTTTGGCGCCCGTCGTGATGATCATGCTGGTCTGGGCGACTGGGTGGTTAGTAAAGATGTTTGGCCAAATGGTTTAAACCCGTTGATTGAGAAAGTTAAATCTAAAGGTCTTGAATTCGGTCTTTGGTTTGAAGGCGAAATGGTTAACCCAGACAGTGACCTATTTCGTGACCACCCAGACTGGATTCTGCACGCGACCGGCCGCACGCCCATTGAGTCTCGTTTTCAGCACGTACTAGATCTAACTCACGAAGGTGCCTACCAGCACGTGCTTGGTCAGGTTGATTCAATTCTTAGCGAATACGACATTGCTTACATCAAGTGGGATCACAACCGCGTGCTCACCGATGCAGAGCACCTGGGCCGCGCTGCGGTTCGCAATCAAACTTTGGCAATTTACCGATTGTTTGACGAACTAAAGAACCGCCACCCGGGTCTTGAAATTGAAAGCTGCGCATCAGGGGGTGGGCGCATTGATCTTGGCATGGTTGAACATGCTGATCGCTTCTGGACCAGCGATAGCAACGATGCACTAGATCGCCAGCAGATTCAGCGCTACACAACAATTGCCATTCCGCCAGAGATGCTTGGTACCCACATTGGGCCAACCCATTCGCACTCAACCGGCAGAACTGCGTCACTTGCATTCCGCGCGACTACTGCACTTTTTGGTCACGCTGGAATCGAATGGGACATCACTGAGACCACCGAAGCAGAGCGAGCTCAGCTTCGCGCCTGGACAGACTTCTACAAAGCAAACCGTGGCTTGCTGCACTCTGGCCGAGTAATACGCGTTGACCAGTCAACCCCAGATGCCCACGCCCACGGTGTGGTTTCTCAAGACGGATCACGAGCGCTATTTGCCTATGTTCAGCTAACTCAGTCACAGCACAACCTGCCAGAAACCATGCGCTTTGCCGGTCTTGATGACAATGCAAATTACTTCATCAAGTTAATTAAGCCGTTTGGTGACTACGACGCAATTCAAAAACGAGACCCACAATGGGTTGAGGGGGCTACTGTGAGCGGCGCATACCTAAGTAAGGTTGGATTACGCACACCAATTCTTAAGCCCGAGCAGGCTTTGTTGATTGAAGTAAGTAGGGCTTAGTTTGGGTTTCACCAAAGAACGATCAAAAAATGCGCAGCGCTCTATCGTTGCGGTGTTTTTCTTGCAGGCAATTATTGCCGCTACGCAGATTCCTAG
Source organism: Actinomycetota bacterium (assembly GCA_039805425.1). Taxonomy (GTDB): domain Bacteria; phylum Actinomycetota; class Actinomycetes; order Actinomycetales; family Microbacteriaceae; genus Rhodoluna. The sequence goes on along the minus strand of JBDLUH010000007.1, from coordinate 15,945 downwards.
AATTCCAGAAATCATCAAGCAAATTGATGTTGACTTCACAACCTGGGGTTTAATTACAGGCTTCTCTGGTGTTGGCGGCTTGCTTGGTTTGATGTTCACCAGCAAACTAATTGCAAAATATGGAACAAAAACAATTTCTGTCATCGGTAGCATCGGCGGTGCAGTAATGCTCGGCAGTATTGGGTTCATTCGCAACCCAGTGATTTATTTCATAGCTGCATTCCTAACTGCAATTCTTTATTCAACTTTTAACATTGCGCTAAATTCACAAACCGTTGCCCTACAAAAAGCTTTGAACCGAGTGGTTATAGGAAAGTTTCACGCCTCTTGGGCGTTGGGCGCTGCATTTGCAGCGGCCTTCAGCGGTTTCATGGCTACATTGTTACCACTTTCAATTCACCTGCTTCTTACCGGGATGGTAACAGTGCTGGCACTTCTTTACTTCACCAGGGGAATGCTCACCAATAAAGAAGATGGTCACGGTCAGGGCAAAGCTACACACAAGCCAGTTTCATTCTTTAAGTCCCCGGGGCAGGTTTGGATTCTTGCCGGCGGGCTCTTTACCGGTGTGCTCGGCGAAGTAGCAATGATGGACTGGTCTGCGCTGCTTGGCAAAGAAACGCTTTTACTTGATGCTGGTCGCGGTGCTATCCCTTATACGGGTTTTTCGGTAGCGCTGATAATTGGCCGCATGCTAATCAACCCGCTTGGTAAGCGTTGGCACCTAAGTTCAATATCTCAGGTAGCCGGAATCGCCTCGGCTATAGCTATTGCGCTAGCAATTTTTGTAGCTCCACCATTTGCAAAAGACCAGCCAGATTTGGCGCTATTTCTGACCACATTCTTCTTTGTGATTGCTGGATTAGGTTGCGCCCCAATGGTACCTTCATTCATGAGCGCTGCTGGTCACGTTGCCGGCCTAAACACCGCGCAGGTTCTGGCGCGCATGAGCCTAGTCAACTCAGTTGCAATCATGATTATCAAAATATTTATGGGTAGCACCGCACAAGAATTTGGCGTTCAGTATGCGTTTGTTTACGCGGTTGCTGGAATGTTTATATCGGGCATACTCGCCGGTGTTGTGGCTAAGCGTGCATCAAACACCCAAAACCCGGCCAGCGCTTACCCGGCTACCGGAGCAATGCAGATTGTTGCAGAGGATTAAAACGTCCTAGCGGAAGTTTGTGAACTGAAGATCTACCTCTAGGTCCTTGCCTTTTAGAAGAGCCATGGTGTCTTGCAGGTCATCGCGGCTTTTGCTCTGCACACGAAGCTCATCGCCTTGAATCTGGCACTTCACGCTCTTTGGGCCTTCTTCGCGAATGATTTTAGAAATCTTCTTGGCGTTTTCTTGGTCGATGCCGTTTTTTAGCTCGCCCTCAATGCGGTATTCCTTGCCTGATGGGTAAGGCTTGCCGTCTACAAAACTCTTTAGTGAGATGCCACGCTTAACCAGCTTTGACTGGAACACATCAAGTACAGCTTTTACGCGCTCTTCACTTGACGCCTTCATAAGGATTTTTTCGCCAGACCAATCAACTTCGGCGCCAACACCCTTGAAGTCATAACGTGACTCAAGTTCTTTTTGAGCCTGCATCAAAGCGTTGTTCGCTTCTTGCTTGTCTACTTTGCTTACGATATCGAATGTTGAATCAGCCATGCCGCTAGTTTACTTACCCAAGCGCAAAAATTTGGTTAGCGTGAGCCGGCAGCAGGTCTTGCAGTGCTAGAGCGAATAAGAAGGTCTACTTTCCATTCCACATCTTCTTCAATGTTTACGTGGCTCTCTAGCCCTGGATCGGCAAGCACTTCAAGAATTAGGCGAGCAGCTTCTGCGCCTTGCTCTCTTACTCTTTGGTCAATAGTGGTGAGCCCAAAAAACTCAGACATATCGTGGTTATCGATACCAATTACAGAGATGTCTTCTGGCACTCGCAGGCCAAGGTCTTTGGCGGCCATGATTGCGCCGAAACCCATTTCATCAGAGTTGCAAAAAATAGCCGTTGGAGCATTCTTAGGGTTTCCCAACATTTGCTTCGTAACTTTGTAGGCACCGGCAGATGTGTAGTCTGTCTCGGCTAACCAGTTAGGCCTAGTTTCTAAACCAGCCTCATGCATTGCCTCTAGGTAACCCTCTTTGCGCTTATTGGCCTGATCAAACTCGCGGTCAGAACCAACCATTCCGCTGATGTTGGCAACTCGCGTGTGGCCAAGAGACAGCAGGTGCTCTGTGGCCAGCTTTCCGGCAAAGTGGTCATTCATGGCCAAGCTTCGAGCCCCGTGAACCTGACCACCAATAGCAATAATTGGCTTCATCATTTTGTTTAGCTGCTCTAGCTCAGATTCATTTGGGTGAACCGCTACCGTCAAAACTGCATCAACGCGCTGACGCAGCAAGAACTCATCAAAGATTCTTCGTCTTTGATCTTGACCACCGCTGAGGTTATAAAGGGTGAGGTCATAACCATTTTCAATAAAGGTGGATTCAATTGCTTCTAGAGAGGCAGAGAAAAACCAGCGGTCAACGTATGGCATGACCACACCAATGTTGCGGTTGCGGCCGGTGGCAAGGGTGTAGGCCGAGTGTGAGGCCACATAGCCAAGTTCTAAAGCCGCAGCCTCTACCTTGGCGCGGGCTTTCTCGGAAACTACGTCTTTACCGCTTAGGGCACGTGAGACTGTTGCAGTTGATACCCCTGCAAGTCTTGCAACGTCTTCGATGCCAGCCATGTAAATTCCTGTAAATTCGCGGATGAGAATGTAAATCTTTTACAAACCTAAGCCCTAAGCGGGCTTCAGGGCAATCTCGATTTCTAACCTGTGAATAATTCGGCTAAACTTTCAAAGCACCTCCGTTCGGCTGATTACAGGCGGCCGGAAGTGCACCTGGCTAGTTACCCAAGTGGCCAAAGGGAACTGACTGTAAATCAGCTGGCTCAGCCTTCGGGGGTTCGAATCCCTCACTAGCCACAGGCTAAAAACTCTTGAGAAATCAAGAGTTTTTTGCATTTAAGAACCACTCGTTTACGCAAGCTTAGAGAGCAGTAAAAATTGCGGATAGATTGGCAATAACTAGAAGCTGTGGAAAGTTGAACCAATTATGACCGTCAGGCCAAATACGCGAGTTAAGTCAAAGATCACCGGAGACCAGTTCGCCGAGTTCGCCGCCACTCGCCGCAGCACCCGCGACTTTTTACCAAAGCCAGTTCCCCAAGATGTGCTTGATGAAATTTTGCGCGATGCCATGACAGCACCGTCGTGGTCAAACACCAAACCCATTCTGGTTGCCGTTGCTTCTGGTGAAAAGCGCGACCGCCTTTCTGCTGAGTTTATGAACCACTGGCATGCGGTTCAAGAAGCTCGCTCGGGCGGTTGGTGGCCCAAAGTGCGCCTCCTAATAACTCGCTACGGTCTGCCAAGTAGCAACGCGTTCATCGCGAAACCATATGTGAAGGAACTCTTGCCACGGGCGCAGCGGGTAGGAAAAGAGATGCTGGGGTCATTGGGCATTGCACGCGGTGATGTGGCCGCCCGAAACGCCAGCTGGGCCCGCAACTATGACTTCTTTGGGGCTCCAATTGAGCTCTTTATTTTTTCGCATAAGTCGCTGGGCAAGTTTGCGGCCAACGATGCCGGGCTATTTGTGCAGAATCTAATGCTTTCGGCACATGCTCGCGGTCTGGGCACCTGCGCACAAGGCGCGCTATCGACATGGGAGAACGTGGTTCGAAGTGAGTTTGAGATTCCAAAGGCCTACGGGTTCTTGTATGGAATCGCTATTGGTTACCCGAGTGATGCAGCCATCAATGAGTTTGGCGCCCACCGACTGGATATCGATGAGATTGTCATTCGCTAAGTCGTCATTTGGCCTTAGATACAAGCAGGTAGTCTGTAAAGATAAGTAGCTATTTCTAAGAACCGGAGTCCCAACGTCGTGAACGATTCAACCATTTACTACACCCACACCGATGAAGCCCCAGCTCTGGCGACCGCTTCGTTTTTGCCAATTGTGCAGGCTTATGCCGCGAAGGCAAATGTAAACATCGAGTCTCGCGACATCTCGCTTGCGGCTCGCATCTTGGCAGTCTTTGCAGACAAATTAAATGCCACTCAGCAGGTTTCCGATGCACTTAGCGAACTTGGCAAGCTAGCAACCACTCCAGAGGCCAACATCATTAAGTTGCCAAACATCTCGGCATCTATTCCGCAGTTGAAGGCAGCTATTGCCGAACTGCAGGCTTTGGGTTTTGATCTTCCTGACTATCCAGATGATGCATCTAGCGATGCCGAGCGCGACGCCCGCGCTCGATACGACAAGGTAAAAGGCAGTGCCGTAAACCCTGTTCTACGCGAGGGAAACAGTGACCGCCGAGCACCGCTATCGGTAAAGGAATATGCGCGCAAGCACCCGCACGTGAACAAGCCATTTGCGGCCGGTTCCAAGACTCGGGTTGCGACTATGGGTCAGAACGATTTCTTTGCAAACGAGAAATCAATTCTTTTGCCAGCCGACGATACTTTGATAATTCGTCACGTTGCAGTTGATGGAACAGAAACTGCACTGAAGTCAGGTTTGAAAGTACTTGCCAGCGAGATTGTTGATGCAACATTCATGAGCGCAAGCGCACTGGATGCATTCCTAGCTAAGACCGTTGAGCAGGCAAAGGCAGACGACGTTCTTTATTCACTGCACCTAAAGGCCACCATGATGAAGGTCAGTGACCCAATTCTTTTTGGTCACGCAGTGAAGGTTTTCTTTGCCGATACATTTGCAAAGCACGGTGCAGCAATTGAGGCTGCTGGTCTGAGTGCAAACGATGGGCTTGGTGCAATTCTTGATGGGCTTGCAAACGTTGCGGGCGGTGCAGAAATTATCGCTGACTTCAAACAAGCCCTTGCAGATGGCCCAAGCGTGAGCTACGTAAACAGTGACAAGGGCATCACAAACTTGCACGTGCCATCAGACGTAATCGTGGATGCATCTATGCCTGCGCTGATTCGCAACGGTGGAAAGCTCTGGAATGTGACGGGTGCAGAGCACGACACCCTTGCAGTGATTCCAGACTCTTCATACGCGGGCATCTACCAGGCAACAATCGATGACGTAATTGCCAACGGCCCACTTGACCCAGCCAAAATTGGTTCGGTGCCAAACGTTGGCCTAATGGCTCAGGCAGCTGAAGAGTACGGCAGCCACGACAAGACTTTCGAAATCAAAGCCGATGGTCGCGTTGAAGTTGTAAACGCAGCAGGTGACGTTTTGATTTCACACCAGGTTGCCAAGGGTGACATTTGGCGTGCTACCCAAACCAAAGACGTTGCAGTTCGTGACTGGGTAAAGCTTGCGGTTACTCGCGCACGTGCTTCAAACGTTCCAGCAATTTTCTGGCTAGACAAAGAGCGCTCTCACGACGCCGCAATCATTGCAAAGGTCAACGAGTACCTTGGTGACCACGACATCAGCGGACTGACCATTGAGATCATGGCTCCTGCGGAGGCAACCAAGTACTCTCTGGGTCGTATCCGCCAGGGTCTAGACACAATCTCGGTAACCGGAAACGTTTTGCGTGACTACAACACAGACCTGTTCCCAATTCTTGAAGTTGGAACCAGCGCAAAGATGCTTTCGATCGTTCCGTTACTAAATGGCGGTGGGCTATTCGAGACCGGTGCCGGTGGTTCGGCTCCAAAGCACGTGCAGCAGTTTCTTGAAGACAACTACCTGCGCTGGGATTCACTTGGAGAGTTCTTCGCTTTGGCTGCATCGCTCGAGCACCAGGCCATCACAACTAACAATCCAAAGGCCAAGGTTCTTGCAGACACCCTTGACCGCGCAACCGGTACTTTCCTAGAGCAGGACCGCTCACCGGGTCGCAAGATTGGCACAATTGATAACCGCGGTAGCCACTTCTACCTGGGTTTCTACTGGGCTCAAGAATTGGCAGCGCAAACTGACGACCTTGAACTAGCTGCATCTTTCAAGCAATTGGCTGCAACACTGGCTGAAGCTGAGACCAAGATTGTTGAAGAGCTAGTTGCTGTTCAGGGTAAGCCTGTTGAAATCGGTGGCTACTACCGCCCGAACGTTGAACTCGTTGAGAAGGCAATGCGACCTTCGGCAACCTTCAACGTAGCATTGGCTTCGCTATAAGCAATTACTCAAAACCTCACTTGTACGCGGGTGGGGTTTTGTGCTTAAACTTGGCAAATGTTGCCAACTACTGACCACCTGATTGCTGCCGAAGAATCTTCGGCTGCTGCCCTAGAGGTCTTGCCGCTTTTTGAGCAGGTTGAGCAGCACGATGATCGGCCAAGAAAAGCCCTCGAGGCTTTGACCGCCTGGATGAAAGGCGACGCCACAATCGCTCAAGTTCGACAGGCTGCATTCGACGCGCACGAAGCTGCTCGTGACACAACAGATTTGACTGCAAGATATGCGGCTCGTGCCTGTGGCCAAGCGGCATCGGTGGCTCATGTAATAACTCATGCTCCCCATGCAATTCGCTATGCACAGAAAGCCAAGGCGAATGTCGTTTCTTAGAAATCTCGTTGAAGGTCAACTGTGTGAATTGCGCGTCTTTAACGTTGAGACCCTTGAAGACCATTTGGTTTATCGCACCAATGACGTTTTATTCGAAGCTCCCAACTGGACTGCAACCGGAGACTTGATTCTGAATGGAAATGGTGTTCTCTGGAGGTTGCCAAGCGATGGCCGCAGCGAGCCAATTGAAATCAAAATAATCGGAGTACCAGAGCTAAATAACGATCATGTGCTTTCACCGGATCACAAATGGGTTTACGTGTCTGCGTTCGATGATTGGCATATTTACAAGGCACCAATTTCTGGCGGCCAAGCAACCAGAGTCACCAAGGTACGCGAAAATGCGATGCATTTTTTGCACGGCATAAATTCTGACGAAAGCCAGCTTGCCTATGTTCATTTGCAACTTAACGCAGAAGACATTTTCACAAGTGGGCGAATTCATTTGCAGGAAATCAAAACCGGAGAAGACCGAGTATTGGTTAATGGAGATGGCCCTGAAGATGGTTCTGAATTTTCTGTAGATGGCGAGTGGATCTATTTCAACTCCGAACACTTCACCCCTGGTACTGCGCAAATTTGCCGAGCAAGGTTAGATGGCACTGATTTTGAAAGATTAACTTCTGACCAATTTGTTAACTGGTTCCCGCACCAATCGCCAGATGGCAAGCAATGGGTATACCTAAGTTATCCAGCAGGAACTGGGGGCCACCCTGCAGACCTACCGGTGGAAATAAAGCTGGTCAAAAACGAGAACTGGCTTGAACCTGACTCTGTTGTTCAGCTTTTTGGCGGTCAGGGCACGATAAACGTAAATAGCTGGTCGCCGGATTCAAAGCGATTTGCCTACGTCTGCTACCCAATCGGTTAGGCACCGGGAATGCCTAAACCTGCTAATGCGGTTAGATTTAGGTGTGCCTTTTGGGGCGCTTCTATAAAGGGGAGACATAGATGTCTGGTTTCATTAATTTCATCACCGGCCGCAAGAGCGCTTGGGTAACACTGCTTATCGGGCTATTTTTTGCAGTTCTTGCATTTGGCCCACTTCGTGCCGCAACAACAGAAACCAACCCAGGGGTAGGGCTTCCGGCCGACACCGAATCGGTGATTGTTGATGAGAAGTTGGCAGACTTTCCGGGCGCCGATTCAACTGCTGCGGTAATTGTTTACGCAGCCGATGAAATGTTCACCGATACCCAGATTCAATGGCTGCAGGGTGAGTTTGATCCGCAGACGCAGATGCCCGCCGGCGGTGCCAACGAGAAATTTGCTGAGTATTCAAATGTTGATGTCAATGGAGCAAAATTTGTTCCACCGGCCAGCATTTCTGAAGACAAAACCACCGCGGTAATTACCGTACCCATGGAAAAGACCGAAGCCACTGAAGAAATAACTTCTCGCGTTGAGGCCCTTCGTGAAATTGCAAAAGAGGGCGCACCTGCCGGTCTTGATGTTTACGTGACCGGCCCTGAAGGCTTCCAGGCAGACCTTGCCGGGGTATTCGCTGGTGCCGACTTCACGCTGTTGCTTTCAACAGTTGTTGTTGTGGCCGTGCTACTTCTTATTACCTATCGCTCACCAACCCTTTGGCTGGTTCCGCTGCTTGTGGTCGGAACAGCCGATGGAATGGCTGGCCAACTTGCCCGCCAGGTTGCCAACCTTTTTGGAATCACCCCGGATGGTTCGGTAACTGGAATTTTGTCGGTTCTGGTATTTGGTGCGGGTACTAACTACGCGCTGTTGCTAATTGCCCGATACCGCGAAGAGCTTTTGACGTCTGAAGATCGTCACGTTGCTATGGCTAAGGCAGTTCGCGGCGCAGGCCCGGCAATTATTGCCTCTGGTTCAACCGTGACTCTTGCACTTCTAACTTTGACTTTTGCCGACCTTGCCGGAAACCGTTCACTTGGAATTGTTTGTGCAACTGGAATTGTGATTGCAATGATTTCGGCCTTGGTTGTTTTGCCAGCTGCACTTGTTGTTTTTGGTCGCGGTCTATTCTGGCCGTTCGTGCCAAAGTTTGGTGGGGTCAACAAGAGCGATAGCGGTCTTTGGGCAAAGCTCGGCCGCGGCGTAAGCAAGAAGCCGGTGGCTGTTTCGATTCTTGGCGTGATTGTTTTAAGCGCACTCGCATCTGGTGTTGGCGGAATACAGGTAGGACTTGCCTCAACAGACCGCTTCTTGAAAACACCTGAGGCTGTTGTTGGTCAGCAGGTTTTGGCCGAGGCTTTCCCAGCCGGCAGCACCAGCCCAACAATTGTGATCACAAACGATGCGCAAATGAATGATGTAAAGCACGCAGCCGAAGCCGTTGATGGCGTTGCATCTGTTGTGGTTGGTAAGAGCAACGGCGGCATCACAAAGCTAGAGGTTGTGCTTGATGGCGAGAGCCAGTCAGACGAAGCCTATGAATCAATCAAGGCTTTGCGCACCGCGGTGCACGAGGTTGACGGTGCTGATGCAATGGTTGGTGGCCTTGATGCCCAGGCGCTTGATGTTAAAGATGCCTACGCTCATGACCAACTAATTGTGATTCCTCTGATTCTGATTTTGGTATTCATTGTGTTGGTGCTGTTGCTGCGTGCACTGGTAGCGCCAATTCTGTTGCTGGTTACCGTGGTTGCATCTTTCTTTGCATCAATGGGTGCCGGCTGGTGGATCTTCACCAACGTGCTTGGGTTCCCGGCGCTAGATCTAAGTGTGTTCCTTTACAGCTTCTTGTTCCTAGTTGCCCTGGGTGTTGACTACAACATCTTCTTGGTGACCCGTGCAAAAGAAGAAGCCGAGCACTTGGGCACAAAGCAGGGCATGATCAAGGCCTTGAGTTCAACCGGTGGCGTAATCACCAGCGCGGGTATTTTGCTTGCAGCGGTATTTGCCGTGTTGGGTGTTCTGCCGCTGGTAGCACTAGCTCAGATTGGTGTGATTGTTTGCATTGGTGTGTTGCTAGATACGTTGCTGGTGCGAACCGTGATTGTGCCTGCGCTGGCCTTCATGACTGGCAAAAAGTTCTGGCTGCCAAGCAAAAAGTTCGAAGCTTAATTAATGAAAAACCCTCCCAGCCGGGAGGGTTTTTTATTACAACTTCAACCACACAGTTTGATCAGCCACCAAATCGTGACCGCTGGTCATGCCGTGCAGGCTTGAGGCAATTACTTCACCCCTAGGTAGCGCAATTGGTTCGTGACCAAAATTGTGAATTACAAGAATTTCACCGTTGCGGAACCCAAGTGAGTGCTCACCAATAAACTCTGGCGCCCAATCAAATGAGCCCTCACCAAGCTTTAGCTCTTTGCGCAGTTGCAAGGCCTGCTTGTATAGCTCAAGAGTTGAGCCTTCAACTCCATCTTGTTGATCGCGAGAGTACTGAGCGTAAACTTCTGGCTGCGGTAGCCAAGTCTTGCCGGTGGTGTTGAAACCGTTGGCTGCGCCAATACCTGATTCCCAGGGCAACGGAACTCGACACCCGTCGCGGCCCACGCGCTCACCATTGGTGCGAGCAAAGGTTGGGTCTTGGCGAAACTGCGGCTCAAGCGTGGTGTGCTCTGGCAGGCCAAGCTCCTCACCCTGGTAAAGGTACATAGAGCCAGGCAACGCCAAGGTAAAAAGTGTTGCGGCACGTGCGCGGCGAAGCCCAAGTTCGCGATCTGGCTGTGGGTCATTTGGGCCAATGCCATTAGAGGCGGTTGGTCGCCCGGTTAGGCCGCCCATTCGTGAGGCGTGGCGAATGATGTCGTGGTTTGAAAGCACCCAGGTAGAAGGCGCACCAACCCCATCAAACGCTGTAAAAGATTCGTTAATTGAGTTGAACAGAATCTCTGGCTTCCACTCGGAATCTAGAAAGCGAAAATTAAAAGTCTGGTTGAACTCATCGGGGCGAACCCAAAGCGCCATGAATGAAAGGGGCAATACATATGCCTCACCGCACATTGCGCGGTCACCCTCATAGCTATCTAGAATTGCGCGCCATTTTCTAAAGATTGGGTGCACCGATTCTTGGAACCACATTGGGGGCGATGCTTCACCTTCAATGAATCCGGCTCCCGCGCGCTCTACATCTGGGTGATCAGGCAAACCTTGCGCTTTGCCCATTGCGTGCGGTTGGTCAACGCGGAATCCGTCAACTCCACGATCCAACCAAAAACGCAAAATGTCTTCGAAGGCTTCTTCAACTTTCGGGTTTTCCCAATTTAGATCTGGCTGCGAAGAATCAAAAAGGTGCACGTACCACTGGCCAGGGGTTCCATCTGAGTTTGTGATTCGCGTCCATGCGGGCCCACCAAACATAGATAACCAGTTGTTCGGCGGAAGCTCACCGTTCTCACCTTTGCCATCTTTGAAGTGGTAGAACGCGCGCTCAGCAGAACCAGGAGCCGCGCTTAGCGCACGCTGAAACCATTCGTGCTGATCGCTGGTGTGATTGGGCACAAGATCAACCAGTACACGAATGTTTAATTCGTGCGCTCGCTTGACCATTGCATCAAAGTCATCAAGGTTGCCAAAGAGCGGATCAACGTCTTTGTAATCGCTAACGTCGTAGCCGGCATCTTTTTGAGGTGAGCGCATGTATGGCGAAAGCCATATTGCATCAATGCCAAGTGAGGAAAGTGATTCAAGTCTTGAGGTGATGCCCGGTAGGTCACCCATGCCGTCACCGTTTGAGTCTGCGAATGAGCGCGGGTAGATCTGGTAGATCACAGCAGAGCGCCACCACGCAGAGTTGTATTTGGCTAAGTGTCGCGCACCGGTGCTTACTTCAATAGGCATGCCTATAACTTAATCCATGCAACCTGATCGTGCTCAAGTTCGCCTTCGATTCTAAGATCGTGCTGGGTGGTGACCAGCAATTCCCCGGCGGGCACAATTACTGCATCGGGTCCAAAGTTGAAAATCACCAGCACATCGTTGTTAATGTAGGCGATTGTGTTTTTGTCTTGGAATTCCTCTGCCCATCTGAATGCACCTGATCCAAGCGCGAATATCTTGCGTTCTTTTAGTAGACGCTTATATAGCTCAAGGGTTGAGCCAGCTATGCCCTCTTGAAGGTCACGTGAAAATACCCGATAGTTTGCCGGCTGCGGCAACCAGGATTCTCCGGTTGTGTTGAAACCATTTGCGGCACCAACCCCTGCTTCCCAAGGAAGCGGAACTCGGCAACCATCACGACCAATTCGCTTTCCTTTAGTTCTAGCAAAGGTTGGGTCTTGGCGGTACTTATCTTCAAGTTGCCAAGCCTCAGGTAAGCCAAGTTCTTCTCCTTGATACAGGTAAGAGGAACCAGGTAGACCAAGCATGAACGCCGTTGCTGCACGAGCACGGCGAAGACCAAGCGCCTCATCTGGCATTGGGTCTGTTGGGTGAATTCCGTCACCTGGGCGCGGAGTGTTCTCTGGTGCAATGCCCAATCTGGTGGCATGACGAATGCCATCGTGGTTAGACATTACCCAAGTGCTTGATGCACCAACTTTTGCGTATTCAACTATTGAGTCAGTGATAATTTTTTTCAACGCTTCTGGTTCATAGGCGCTGTGCATGTAATCAAAGTTAAATGACTGGTGATATTCGTCTGGGCGCACCCACATTGCTAAACGGGGCAGTGGGCTCATTGATGCCTCTGCGCACATTGCGCGATCATCAAATTCATCAATAACCCTGCGGAACCTGCGGATTGCATCGTGCACACCGGGTTGACCCCAATAAGGCACCGCTTCTTCGGCTTCCGCCATTGTTAGATTCTTGATAGAACGCTCACGCAGGTTCTCGTCGTAGATGGTGGCATCTGGCAATCCGGCGCGCTTTACCATTCCGTGCGCAACATCAACGCGGAATCCGTCTACGCCTTTGCGCAACCAGAAGCGCAGAATCTCATCAAACTCATCGGCAATCTTTGGGTTCTGCCAATTCAGATCTGGCTGTGATGAATCAAAAAGGTGCAGGTACCACTGGCCTAGCGTTCCATCTGATTCAGTGATACGGCTCCAAGCTGGGCCACCAAAAATTGATTGCCAGTTGTTTGGGGGCAGTTCACCGTTTTCACCCTTACCTTCTTTGAAGTGGTAGTAATCGCGCTCTGCAGAATTTGGAGTAGCGCTCAAGGCAGCTTGAAACCAAACATGTTGATCGCTGGTGTGGTTAGGAACAATGTCAACAATGATTCGAATGCCAAGCGATTTTGCTTTGGCAAGCAGAACATCAAAATCTTCGTTGGTGCCAAATATTGGGTCTATCTGGCGGTAGTCGCTGATGTCGTAGCCGGCATCTTTTTGTGGGCTCTTAAAGAACGGGCTGAACCAAATGGCATCAATACCAAGTGAGGCCAGCGAATCAAGGCGAGATGTGATGCCGGGCAGGTCACCAAGTCCATCGCCGTTTCCGTCTGCGAATGAGCGCGGGTAAATCTGATAGATCACAGCCGTGCGCCACCATTCGGCTGAAGGGTTTTGGCTGGTTAAGAATTCGCTTGATGTCGACATGGGCTCAAGCCTAAGTCAACGAAAAAAGATAAAAATTAGGCAAAAAACTTGAAAATCCCTGTTAGCGATAACATCCGCGACGCCGAGCGGAAAACGATTTCCCTTGGATTGTCTGGACAGTTGACGTAACAAAAGCGTTATCTAATTTGCCCCGTTCCAGTTTGCGAAAGGAAATTTCTAGGAGTGGAATGATTCCACTTGCTCTATTTAGAGCATGTTTTCCATGGAGAATTTCGCACGAAAGGTGAAATTAGTGAAAATTTCAAAGCGCGGCATTGTTGCCGCAGTAGCAACAGCTGGTCTGTTGTTCTCAGGAGTTGCAGCTCCTGCACAAGCTGCAAACAAGGTAATTAACGTATGGGCAGACGAAGGTCGCGGTCCTGCGCTAAAGACATTCCTTGAGGGAAACACAAAGATCGCCGCGGGTTACACCTTCAAGGTAAAGACCTACGCAAGCTATGACGCACTTGATTCAGCGTGGAAGAAGGCATCTGCTGCCGGCGGTCCTGACGTTATGTTCCACCCAGCTGGTGAGGGTGTTAACGCTGCAAAGAGCGGTAAGGCACTTCCTCTAACTTTCTCAGCTACTGCTAAGTCACAGCTTGGCGTTGCAGGTCTAGGTGCAGGTACCTACAAGGGCCGCACCTATGTAGTGCCACTAGATGTTGACACCACAACCATGATTTGGAACACCAAGTTTGGTGCAGCTCCAAAGACCTTCGCAGAGCTTGTAACTCGTTTCAAGGCTGCCAAGGCTGCGGGCACAGCAACAACTGGTATCTGTTCATCAGACGGCACCTGGGGTTCATTGCCTATCCTTACTGCACTTGGCGGTGGAGCATGGGGCTTCAAGGCTGACGGTGTAACACCTGATGCAAACAAGGTTCTATTCAACTCAGATGCAGCTGTTGCAAACTGGAAGAAGTACCTGATTGACCCAAGCACCAAGAAGAGCAACGGTGTATTTGCGTGGGATGGCTGGGACGTATGTGGTCCTCAGTTCCTTGCAGGTAAGACCATGGCTTTGAACACTGGTTCATGGAGAACCGGTTCAATCAAGGAAGCTGGAATCAAGTACACCCTTCAGCCAGTACCAACCGTTTCTGGTAAAGGTAAGACCAACCAGTTCACCGGTTTTGGTGGAGCATTCGTAACTTCATTCTCAACAAAGCACGGCGTTGAGCTAGGTGCAAAGAAGCTAATGGAATACCTAGCTTCTCCAGCCGGTGCTCTTGCTTACGCAAAGGCAACTGAACGCCCAGCTGTTAACTCAGCGATTGCGTCAAAGGTTAGCGCCGATGCAGCTGCATTCGGTAAGGCCGGTGCATCAAACGGTATCGTTCAGGAAAACGCACTACTTGGCTCAAACGCTGGTGGCGCTAACTGGTACGACGTACTTGGTGATGTTTACAGCAAGGTCCTAGTTAAGGGTCAAGACATTGACCTAACCTTCGACAAGGCTGCAATCATCCTTGGCAAGAACTTTGCCGCTGGTATGAAAAACCGCTAAGCCTTAGGTCTTAGAAAAAAGGTTAAATTCGGACGGCTGGTCAGGTGAAAACCTGGCCAGCCGTTTACCTTTCAAAGTTATAAAGTAAGAACGAGATGTCAAAACAAAAAACCAACTTCACTCTTGCACTGGGTCTAAAAATTCTGTTGCTGGCACTAGTAACAGCCGTACTTGGATTTATGGCCTATGTTGCTTTCCTTGGCGGCGAGTGGTTGATTGGTGGCGTTTTAACTTTGATAATTGCTCTCGCAAACGTTATCTATGCTTCAAACAAACTCGTTCCAGCAAAGTTTTTATATCCGGGAATGATTTTCTTGGCGCTCTTCGTAATCGTGCCAGTTATTTACACCTTGGTGATGTCTGGCTACAACTACAAGACCGGTAATGAGATAAGTAAAGATGAGGCAATTACTCAGCTTTATGAAATTGGTTTAACTCAAGATGAATCTGGCACCACCTACGACATGGTGCTGGGTGAGAAAAACGGAAAGACAGCAGTGCTGCTGACTGACCAGCTAACCCGTGAAGTTTTCTTTGGTCAAGATCAGCAGCTAACCGCCCTAGCCGAAGGGCAGTTCGTAGCAAGCCCAGAAGGTGTGGCCGTTGAAGCCGATGGCTTTGAGCGCCTATCTGACCAAGATGCTGCAAATGCCGAAGCGTATCTGTCTGATCTAAAGTTTCCAGCTCCAGATGGCACCATCATCCTTGCGCAGGGCATAGACGTGGCGGCCAAGATGATTCAGGCCTATAAGTACGACCCTGCAGCCAATACCCTCACCGATTCAATTTCCGGAACCGTATACATCGATAACGGCAACGGAAACTTTGTTGACCAGGCTGACAATGAGGTAATTCTCTACCCTGGTTGGCGCCAGCTAAACCCATTGCAAAACTACGCGGCACTTCTGGCCAACCCGGCTATCCGCGGTCCATTTATCGGTGTTTTTATTTGGACTTTCTTCTTCTCAATCATCACTGTGGTGATGATGTTTGGCCTTGGCCTGATTCTTGCAATTGCCTTGGATAAAAAAATGCGCGGCAGAAACTTTTACCGCGGGCTGTTGATTTTGCCTTACGCAATGCCAAGCTTTATGTCTATCTTGATTTGGGCGGGAATGTTCAACCGCGATCACGGGGCAATCAACTCGCTACTTGGCATGGAGATTCCCTGGCTTGAAGATCCAATTCTTGCCAAGATCTCGATTTTGATTGTGAACCTGTGGCTTGGGTTCCCTTACTTCTATCTAATTGCAACGGGTGCGCTGCAGGCATTGCCAACCGATCTTGAAGAAGCTGCCGCAATCGATGGCGCAACCGGGGCTCAAATATTCTGGCGCATCAAATTGCCACTTATTTTGCAGATTCTTTCACCGCTATTGATTGCATCTATGGCGTTCAACTTTAACAACTTCAACTTGATT
>JBDLUH010000006.1:0-32357 GCA_039805425.1 Actinomycetota bacterium | reverse complement strand
ACAGGTCGACGGTCACTACTTCTTGCCTGCTCTTCCGGTGCTGGCCATCGTTGGTCGCCCAAACGTGGGAAAGTCTGCCTTGGTTAACCGAATTCTTGGTCGTCGTGAGGCTGTAGTCGAAGACAAGCCCGGCGTTACCCGTGACCGAGTCTCTTATAAGGCCGAGTGGAACGAACGTAAATTTACTTTGGTTGACACCGGAGGCTGGGAGCCAGATGCTCGAGGTATTGATAAGTCTGTTGCCATTCAAGCCGAGATCGCTGTGGAGCTGGCCGACGCTGTTTTGTTTGTTGTTGATGCAATGGTTGGCGCAACCAGCACCGATGAGCGTGTTGTCAAGATGCTTCGCGCGTCGGGAAAGCCGGTAATTTTGGTGGCTAACAAAATTGATGATGTTCGCCAAGAACCTGAAGCTGCAAATCTGTGGTCTCTTGGGCTAGGCGAGCCTTACCCTTGTTCTGCCGTTCACGGTCGTGGTGTCGCCGATCTTTTAGATGCAGCCATGAAGGTCTTGCCAAAGATTTCAAATGTTGCAAAAGAAGAAATTGGTGGCCCGCGTCGCGTTGCTCTAATTGGCCGCCCTAATGTTGGAAAGTCGTCGCTGCTTAACCGCGCTGTTGGTTCAGAGCGAGCAGTGGTAAATGATCTTGCCGGTACTACTCGAGATCCAATTGACGAGCAGGTTGAACTTGGTGGCAAGGCTTGGCGTTTTGTTGACACCGCTGGTATTCGTCGCCGTGTTCACCTTGCTCAGGGTGCTGATTTTTACGCATCGCTTAGAACCGCAGCAGCGCTAGAGCGCGCAGAAGTCGCGGTTGTTCTTTTTGATGTGACTCAGCCAATCAGCGAAGCAGACATTCGCATCGTTGACATGGCCCTTGAATCAGGCCGCGCTTTAGTTCTTGCTTTCAATAAGTGGGACGAACTTGATGACGAACGTCGCAAATACCTCGAGCGAGAGATTGAGCAAGATCTAGCGCATGTTGATTGGGCGCCACGCGTAAACATTTCAGCCAAGACTGGCCGACATCTAGAAAAACTAGTTCCGGCTCTTGAAGTTGCACTTGACTCATGGGATTTGCGAATTGCAACTGGAAAGCTAAACGCTTTTGTTCAAGAACTTGCAATGGAAACCCCGCACCCGGTTCGTGGAGGCAAGCAGCCTAGAATTCTTTTCGCAACTCAGGCAAGCAGCCGCCCACCAAAGTTTGTTTTGTTTACAACAGGCTTCCTAGACCCGGGTTACCGCCGCTTCATTACGCGTCGCTTGCGTGAAACCTATGGGTTTGAAGGCTCGCCAATTGAAGTAGGTATGCGAGTACGTGAGAAACGTAAGCGCTAAATAGCTTTTTTAGAGGCTCTAGTTGGGTTTGTATTGCTCAGCTAGGGCCTTTTTCAAATCATCTAGAACCGTTGGATCCTCTATGGTAGGCGGAACTTTGTATTCTTCGCCATCCACAATCTGGCGCATAGTCTTGCGAAGCACTTTACCTGAACGGGTCTTTGGAAGGCGCTGAAGTACAACCACGTCTTTGAATGCCGCAACGGGACCAACGACGTCGCGAACAATTGCGATAACTTCTTTGCGTAGTTTCTCTTCATCAATTTCGTGGCCGTGTTTGAAGGTAATAAAGCCAACGGCACGTTGACCTTTCAATTCATCTTTCACACCTGTGACTGCGCATTCAGCAATAGCATCATGACCGGCAATGGCTTCTTCCAGCTGACCGGTAGATAGCCTGTGTCCGGCAACGTTTATCACGTCATCGGTGCGACCCATAACGTATACGTACCCATCGTCATCTACACGCCCTGAATCACCTGTGGCGTAAAAGCCATCAAAGACATTGAGGTAAGCCTCTTTATATCCATTTGGGCGACCCCAAAGGCCAGAAAGCGTTCCCGGTGGCATCGGTAAGGCAATAACAATGTTTCCGTCTTTACCGTTTTTAATTGGCGAACCTTTTGAATCAACAACAGAGACCTGGTAACCGGGAACTGGAACACTAGGGGAGCCCGGCTTTACCGCCAGCGATTCTATTCCTCGTGGGTTGGCGGCAATAGGCCAGCCTGTTTCGGTTTGCCACCAGTTATCAATTACCGGGCAGTGCAGTGCATCGGCCGCCCATTGATATGTTTCAGTATCCAAACGCTCGCCTGCAAGAAAAAGAGTGTCCAGTGAGGTCACGTCATAATTTTTTAGCAACTCAAGTTCAGGATCCATGCGTCTTATCGCACGAATTGCGGTAGGTGCGGTGAAGAGCACTTTGACTTTGTGTTCGTTTATTACTCGCCAGAATGCTCCCGCATCAGGTGTACCAATTGGTTTACCTTCGTATACAACGGTTGTGGCACCAGCAATTAGGGGAGCGTAAACAATGTATGAGTGCCCAACCACCCAGCCAACATCTGATGCCGCCCACATTACGTCACCGGCTTCGATGTTATAAATGTTTTTCATTGACCAGTTCATGGCTACCGCGTGACCGCCGTTGTCACGAACGATTCCCTTTGGGTTTCCTGTAGTTCCCGAAGTGTAAAGAATGTATAGCGGGTCAGTCGCAAGAACTGGTACAGCAGCTTGCGGCTTGGCGCTGGCAATTGCCTCTTTCCAACTTAGCCAGTGCACTTCTGTTTGTTCATCAAAATCTTTTACCGAACCGGGCACCGCCGCACGTTCGTGAACAATTACAGACTTCACAGCACCCTTAGACATGGCTAGTGCTTTTTCGATAATCGGTAAGTATTCAACGTGGCGACCCGGTTCGAATCCGCCGCTAGATGTGACAATCACTTTTGGCGTTGCGTCATCAATTCGCACTGCAAGTTCATTCGCTGCGAATCCACCAAACACCACAGAGTGAATTGCCCCAATTCGAGCACAGGCCAACATCGCATACAGCGCCTCAGGAATCATCGGCATATAAATAATTACGCGATCACCTTTAGTGACACCCTGATTCACCAGTGCCCCTGCAAATAGAGATACCCTTTCAAGCAGCTCGCTATAGGTGTGAAACTTTTTTGTTCCCGTCATCGCCGAGTCATAAATAATTGCCGTTTGTTCTCCTCGACCTGCCAAAACATGGCGGTCAACGGCATTGAAGCAAGTGTTAATTTCAGCGTCAGGAAACCAGCGATAAACCGGCGCTTCGCTTGAATCTAAAGCTTGGGTGGGGGCTTTGATCCAGTCCACGCCTTTGGCCGCATCGAGCCAGAAACCATTTGGGTCATCGCAACTGCGCTGATAAACCTCTTGATAGGTCATGTCTTTCCTCCTCATTGAGAAATGCGGTCTTCATTGACAGCACCTGACATCTGGGGCTGTTTCGGTAGCCCTGTTGATAAATGTATACAAAGAATGCTGATAATCTTCGAAATATGGGCAAATATGCCAAAATGTTATTTGTTTTGTATACACTAACCATGAATCACACCGATAATTGGTCTAGGAGGATCGATGAGAGCAAGCGATAAGGCCTATCGGGCCCTGCTTGACGACATCGTTGACGGCAGCTTGGCCCCAGGCACCGCCTTGGCCGAGGTAGAGCAGTCTGAGCGGCTTGGTGTGTCTAGAACTCCGCTTCGTGAGGCTCTCTCTCAGTTGCGAAAAGATGGCCTGATTGAGCAAACCAGAGGCCGCGGTCTAACCGTGACAGATGTCTCGCTAGATGACATTGTTGAACTCTATGAGCTTCGCCAACCGCTTGAGCAGCAGGCAGTCAAGTTGGCGGCTCAACGAGGTAATTCTCAAATCTTTGGCCAACTCGCTGCAGAATTTCGTAATGCCGACCGCCTAATTGAGGGCGGCGAGGTGGGTATCCGTGCCTACTACCAATTGAACGAGCGCCTAGATCAGGCCATCGAAGACGCAATTAGTAGCCCATACCTAGTAGCCGCACTAAAGTCTTTGCATTTGCACCTGGCCCGTATACGCCGCCTATCACGTAGGGACCCGGTCAGATTAAAAGCCGCCGCCATAGAAACTCTTGTGATCATCGAAGCAATTGTTGATCGCAATCCAGAGCTTGCTGCCAGTGCCACGCAGGTGCACATGCAGCAAAGCCTAAGAAATGCCCTCGAAGCCGCACGGTCAAGAGAAGTAACCCAGCGAGTCGCCTGATTCGAGAATAAAAGGAGCTGCAATGAAGCTGCACCAAGTACGCGTTTATAAAAGTGAAGAAACTTTAGAACGCAAAGACCAACTAGCTTGGAAAATAGCAGAGGTTGCTGCCGACCCGGTAGAGATTTCGCCAGAGGTTACCGAAATGGTTATCAACCGTCTAATTGATAATGCTTCGGTAGCCGCAGCCTCGCTCACTAGAAAGCCAGTTGTCTCTGCGCGTTCACAGGCAATGGCGCACCCAAAAACTTCAAATGGTGCTGGCGCAAATGTTTTTGGTGAACCTGCCGACGCACGTGTCTCACCTGAGTGGGCTGCTTGGGCAAACGGTGTAGCGGTGCGCGAGCTTGATTACCACGATACTTTTTTGGCTGCAGACTACTCTCACCCTGGCGATAACATTCCGCCAATTCTTGCGGTTGCTCAGCACCTTGGAGTTAACGGCGCAGACTTAATTCGCGGCATTGCCACTGGCTATGAAATTCAAGTTGATCTGGTTCGTGCAATTTGCCTTCACAAACACAAGATTGATCACGTGGCGCACCTTGGCCCTTCGGCGGCTGCCGGTATTGGCACAATGTTGAAGCTTCCGATTGAGACAATTTTTCAGGCAATTGGTCAGGCGCTGCACACCACAACAGCAACGCGACAATCGCGCAAAGGTGAAATCTCCAGTTGGAAGGCTCATGCCCCAGCATTTGCCGGCAAGATGGCCGTTGAAGCGGTAGACCGCGCAATGCGCGGTGAGACCAGCCCTACTCCAATCTACGAAGGCGAAGACGGAGTGATTGCTTGGATGCTGGACGGCCCTGATGCTAATTACTCTGTGCCTTTGCCAGAAAAAGGTGAAGTAAAACGTTCGATCCTCGACACCTATACAAAGGAACACTCTGCCGAGTACCAGGCTCAGGCGTGGATCGATCTTGCCAGAAAACTTAACCGTGAGCACCCAGAAATTGCCGACCCAAATAATGTTGAGTCAGTTGTCATTCACACCTCGCATCACACGCACTATGTAATTGGTTCAGGTGCTAACGATCCGCAAAAGTACGATCCAACTGCAAGTAGAGAAACTCTGGACCACTCAATTCCTTACATCTTTACCGTTGCTCTTCAAGATGGTGCTTGGCACCACGTTGATAGCTATGCGCCGGCGCGTGCAGCGCGCCCAGACACAGTTGAATTGTGGAATAAAACCACAACACTCGAAGACAAAGAGTGGACTCGCCGCTACCACTCAATTGATCCAAACGAAAAGGCATTTGGTGGGCGAGTAGAGGTTCTCCTGAAAGATGGTTCAAAAATTATTGACGAAATTGCAGTTGCAGATGCGCACCCGCTTGGTGCACGTCCATTTGCTCGTGAGCAATACATTCAAAAGTTCAAGACGCTGGCGGCAGACGTTCTTGAAGCTTCCGAGATTGATCGCTTCTTGAACCTTGTTCAACGCCTGCCGGAACTAACTGCAGAAGAAGTGAATGGTCTAACCATTGTGGCTAAAGCCGGCGTGCTTGCATCTGCGCCAGCACCTAAGGGAATCTTCTAATGCTTTATGCCAAGACAACGGCTGCTGAAAAGCGCAAGCTATTTCGTGAGCGTCTGGCTACCGGCGAATTACTGCAGTTTCCTGGTGCGTTCAACCCGCTATCTGCCAAGTTGATACAAGAAAAAGGTTTTGATGGTGTCTACATTTCTGGTGCTGTGCTTGCCGCAGACTTGGGCTTGCCCGATATTGGGCTAACCACCCTCACCGAGGTAGCTGCCCGTTCGCAGCAAATATCAAGAATGACTGACCTACCAAGTTTGGTTGACGCCGATACCGGATTTGGTGAGCCGCTAAATCTTGCCCGAACAGTGCAGACTCTGGAAGATGCCGGGGTTGCCGGCATTCATATAGAGGACCAGATAAATCCAAAGCGCTGCGGTCACCTTGACGGTAAAGCTGTTGTTGATGAAGACACAGCCGTAAAAAGAATTGCTTCAGCTGTTGATGCCCGCCGAGACCAAAACTTGCTGATTATGGCTCGCACAGATATTCGCGGGGTTGAGAATCTTCCAGCCGCCATTGATAGAGCAAAGCGTTTAGTTGATGCCGGTGCCGACGCAATATTTCCTGAGGCTATGAAAGATCTTTCTGAGTTTGAGGCAATGCGCAAGGCCGTGAACGTGCCAATTCTTGCCAACATGACTGAGTTTGGTAAGAGCGAGCTATTTACCAAGCAGCAACTTGCAGAAATTGGAATCAATATCGTTATTTATCCAGTTTCGCTTCTTCGTTTAGCAATGGGTGCAGCTATGCGTGGTTTAGATGCTCTAAACCAGGATGGAAATTTGCAAAACGTTGTTCCAGAAATGCAAACTCGCGCCGAGCTTTACGAGTTGCTTGATTATGAGGCATACAACCAATTTGATTCTGGAATTTTCAACTTCAACCTAGACAGTCACATCAAGCACTGAAATTTGCCAATCACGCAAAGGAGCGAAATGAGCGAGCAAAAAGAAATTTATAAAGGCCTAGCCGGTGTTCCGGTTGACTACACGGCAATTTCAAAAGTAAACCCAGAAAGCAATTCTTTGCTTTATCGCGGGTACCCGGTTCAAGAGCTTGCTGCACAAAAGAGTTTCGAAGAAGTCGCCTGGTTGCTATGGAAAGGTGAACTGCCAACAGCCGACGAGCTTGCAAGCTTTACCAAGCAGGAGCGCTCATTGCGCGCCTTGGATTCGGTGGTGAAAAAAGTTATTGACGATCTGCCGCTAACCGCACACCCTATGGACGTAGTTAGAACCGCTGTCAGTGTTATTGGAGCCATGGATCCAAATGCTGACGACTCGAGTCCGGCTGGAAATCTTGCCAAATCTATCTTGCTTTTCGCAACGTTACCGGCTGTGGTTTCTTACGATCAGAGGCGTCGTCATGGCCAGCCGCTTATCGAGCCTCGTGCCGATCTAGATTATTCTGAGAATTTTTTGTGGATGACATTTGGTGAAATTCCCGAAGCTGTTGTCGTTGATGCATTTCGTATTTCGCTAGTGCTTTATGCAGAGCACTCATTCAACGCATCTACCTTCACCGCAAGAGTTATAACCTCAACACTCTCAGATTTGTACTCTGCTGTAACCGGGGCCGTTGGCGCATTGAAGGGGCCGCTGCATGGCGGCGCAAACGAAGCTGTGTTGCACATCTTCAACGAAATTGGCTTTGGTCCAGATGCCGCGCAACGCTCTGAGGCTTGGCTTGAGAAAGCTCTTGCCGAGAAGCGCAAAATTATGGGCTTTGGTCACCGCGTGTATAAGAGCGGTGACTCACGTGTTCCAACTATGCGCTCTGCCATGGTCAAATTAATTGATTACTATGAACGTCCCGATGTTCTTGAACTATACGAAGGTCTTGAGGCGGCGATGACTGAGCGCAAGGGCATCTTGCCTAATCTTGACTACCCTTCGGGGCCGGCCTATCACCTGATGGGCTTTGACACCTTAACCTTCACGCCTATTTTTGTAGCCGCTCGAATTACTGGCTGGACTGCCCACATCATGGAGCAGTTGGCATCAAATGCTTTGATTCGGCCGCTGTCTGTTTACAACGGAGTAGAAGAGCGTCACCTCTAGACCTAAACTCGCCACTGCATGCCCAAGATAGGTCAATGGGTTTTATTGACGTAAAATCGGCAACATGAGCACCCAGCCAGTCCTAAGCATGAAAGAGCAGTTTTTAACTGTTCCTAATTTGCTCAGCATGCTGCGCCTTGCCTTTGTTCCGGTGTTCCTCTACCTGCTGTTAAGCGAACGTTATCTTTCAGCAATTGTGGTGCTGGCTCTGTCTAGCCTTACCGATTACCTAGACGGCTATTTCGCTAGAAAATTTAATCAGGTAACCAGATTGGGTCAATTATTAGATCCGGCTGCAGACAGGCTCTACATTTTTTCTACGCTGGTTGGCCTCAGCATCACCGGCATCATTCCGGTTTGGTTGGCTTTGGTAATTATTGGTCGCGATTTAGTGCTTGCCATTGCGTATCCAATCCTGGCCACTCATGGTTATGGCCCGTTGCCAGTGCACTACCTTGGCAAGACCGGAACTTTTGCCTTGCTATACGCTTTCCCGCTATTGCTTATGGCCTATATCTTTGAACCAGCCGCATTCATTCTTGAACCGCTCGCCTGGGCGTTCGCTTTGTGGGGTGTGGGGCTTTACTGGTGGGGTGCTTTTGTGTACCTTCGTCAGGTGCGTGACGTAGTGAAAAAAGGTGGCTCAAAAACCCATTAGGCTATTGCTCTAAGGAGTGGCAGTAAAAATGGAAACAGCAGAATTGGGCTTTGGGGGCTCGTCCGATGAGGTCGAATCCACCGCCGTTTTCAGCTCAGACCTACTTGCTGAATCGGGCCCTTTCCTAAACTCTGAGGAGCAGAAAGCCATTGAGGCGCTGCCTTCCGGATCAGCTCTTTTGATTGTGCAGCGTGGTCCAAATGAAGGTTCAAGATTCTTACTTGACCAAGATGTAACCACTGTGGGCCGCCACCCAAATGCCGATATCTTTCTTGACGACGTAACCGTTTCGCGTCGCCACGCAGAATTTCATCGCCACGGAAAGACTTTTCAAGTTAAAGACCTTGCTTCGTTGAATGGCACTTATTACGAGAGCGTTCGAATTGATGCTGCCATGCTAGAAGACGGTTCTGAAGTTCAAATTGGAAAGTTCCGACTTACCTTTTACGCTTCAAAAGCAGACGGGTCAACTGGAAACTAATGGCTCAAAATCTAGCTGCAAATAAAATTTCATCGGTTCGCGCCGTAAAACTTTTCACCATTGGCCAGGTGCTAAATGTATTGAATCCAGATTTTCCAGATCTCACCCCTTCCAAGCTCCGATTCCTAGAAGAGCAGGGGCTAGTAACCCCGCAACGCACCCCATCTGGCTACCGCAAATTTACTGAACTAGATATCGAGCGCATTCAGATTGTTCTAGAACTTCAGCGTGACCAGTACCTGCCGCTGAAGGTTATTCGCAACTACCTAGCTGATCTAGATGAAGGTAAACAACCAAGCCTTCCGGGTGGCACTGTAAACCCTCAGCACCTTCGCCAGAGCCGCGGCAAGAAGCTTTCACGAATTGAGCTAATCTCTGAAACCGCAATCACAGACGCACTGATTCAAGAGGCGCAAGATGTGATGCTAATCAGCCAGGAGCCATTCGAGACGGCAGATGTCGAAATTGCACGTGCCATTGTGCATCTTCAGCGCTTTGGTATTCAGCCGCGTCACTTGCGCGGAATCAAAGCCTCGGCAGAACGTGAAATTGGCATTATTGAGGGCGTTGTTGCCCCGGTACTAGGCAAAAATGACACCGCTAGCCGTTCAAGAGCTGCACATTACGCCGCCGAAATCGAAAATCAGTTTTCCAGCATCCGTGCCGAGCTGATTCGTTCGGTTATCGGCAAAATTGACGGCTAAAAAGCCTTTACTTTGGCGCGACACGCCGTTTAATTAAATTAACCCCAGATAAGTGGGAAAGCGGCAACAATTAAACCTGTACTTGAACGTTAGATTAATTCTGGAAGGAGCCAAAATGTCATCTATCGAAGACAACGCTCCTGCTGAATACGCATCTGACATGCTTTTCACCGATGGCCTGCCATCAAATGACCCAAAGGTTGGTTACCGCGGCACCTCTGCGGCTACGGCCGTTGGTATTAGTTACCGACAACTTGACTACTGGGACCGTACCGGTCTCTTGCAGCCAAGCGTTCGCGGGGCAGCTGGTTCAGGTTCTCAGCGTCTTTACGCATTCCGCGACATTCTTGTTCTAAAGCTTGTGAAGCGCCTTCTTGACACCGGTGTATCCCTGCAGCAGATTCGTATTGCTGTTGAACAGCTTCGAGCTGCTGGAATAAACGATCTGGCAACAATTACCTTGATGTCAGATGGCGCTCGCGTTTACCTTTGCACCACCCAAGACGAAGTAATGGACTTACTAAGCCGAGGCCAAGGTGTGTTTGGAATTGCAGTTGGTCGCGTACTTCGTGAGGTCGAGGCTTCTCTAATCAATATGAAAGAGAACAACATCGATGACGTGGACGAACTAGCAGCAAGACGTCAGATACGTAAAGCCGTCTAAATAAAAACTAAAACTTGCAAGCCTGAATTTATTCAGGCTTTTTTTCTTCGAACGAAAGACTAGCCAGGGCCTCGAGCTGCTCGATTGCGCTCAACGATTTTGGGTCTACAGGTTCGGCCGGCTGGGTTGGCAATTCATCAATTGGTTCTGGGGTTTCCTCTAGCGATTCCAGCTTGAGAACAGCGTCAAGATCTTGACCGCGCATGATTTTGCTAATTCTGGTCATTTTTTTGTCGACTTTGATTCTCTTTTTGTCTACCGGCTGCTGGAACGAGGCCATGGCATAGGCAAGAATCTCATCAAAAATTTTGGCAAGCTCAGCGGCGTGGTCTCCTGGCCAGGTGTGAATTGGTCTTGCAGCTCCTTGGGCTTGCTGAATGGTGGCGCGTTCTTCAATATGAACTGCCATCAAATTCTCTTTGAAAAGTTCCAGCAGTTCGTGCGCCCGGTAAGCGTGCTCTTTGGACTGTGGTCGGAACCTATTGATTACCACTCCAAGCGCTTCCAACCTAGGAGTTAGTCCGCGTCTTAGCTCTTCTATGGCGCGCATCGCTCGCTCAGCTGCCACCACTGAAAAAATTGATGGCTCCGAAACGATTAACACGCGGTCACTGGAAACCCAGGCGGTTCTGGTTAGACCGTTGATTGAAGGTGGGGTGTCAATAATTACTAAGTCGTAGTCTTTTTCAATGCGGCTCAGCGCCTCTTCGAGTTTCCAAACATCTCTAATGGTTGGGTTTGGAGTGTCAAATTGCAGGGCCCTTGGGCTGCCAATCATTACATCTATGTGACCAGACTGAACTTTGCCCCAAGTACTCGCTACGATTGCTCTATGCACGATGTTGTGTTTGGGGTTTTGAAGGACATCGGCAACGGTTTCCCTAAATTCTCCGATGGCGCCTAATCCGGTTGACGCATCACATTGTGGGTCTAGATCTACAACCAAAGTGCGAAGACCGCGAGCAAATGCAGCTGAGGCAAGACCTAGGGCTACCGTGGTCTTTCCTACGCCCCCCTTCAGGGAGCTCACGCTCATTACATGCACGTAAATAGGCTACCTTTTTATTGAAGGCGCTATGTATTCATGTTCGCCTATACGACACTTGAGGGCCCAATGTTCAAGAAGATTCTGGTTGCCAACCGCGGTGAAATCGCCGTCCGTGCCTTTAGAGCCGCCTATGAGCTAGGCGCCAAGACCGTGGCCGTGTTCCCATATGAGGACCGAAATTCAACGCACCGACTGCAGGCCGATGAGTCATACCAAATTGGCTCGGTGGGGCACCCGGTGCGTGCTTATCTAGATGTTTCAGAAATTATCCGTGTTGCCTTGGAATCAGGCGCAGATGCAATTTACCCAGGATATGGGTTTCTGTCTGAAAATCCTGAATTGGCAGAAGCAGCCAAAGCTAATGGCATTACATTCATTGGTCCTTCATCCGATGTACTTGAAATGGCCGGAAACAAAGTTATTGCCAAAGAGGCGGCTATTCGTGCCGGCGTGCCTGTTCTAAAATCTTCACCCTCATCGGCCAACGTTGATGAGCTGGTTGATCAGGCAAATGACATTGGTTTTCCAATTTTCGTAAAGGCCGTTGCCGGTGGTGGTGGCCGCGGCATGCGCCGAGTTGCCAAACAAGAAGATCTTCGTGCAGCACTTATCGAAGCATCTCGTGAGGCAGAAAGCGCCTTTGGCGACCCTCGTGTTTTCTTAGAGCAAGCGGTGATTCGCCCTCGCCACATTGAAGTACAGATTCTGGCCGACACTCACGGCAATGTTGTGCACTTATTTGAGCGTGACTGCTCAATTCAGCGCCGCAACCAAAAAGTTGTTGAGATTGCTCCAGCACCGCTGATTGATGAAGATCTTCGTCAAACTCTTTACCGTGACGCCGTTTCTTTTGCGCAGCAAATTGGATATCAAAATGCTGGAACAGTTGAGTTCTTGATTGACACCGTTGGTGCAAACGCTGGCAAGCATGTTTTCATCGAAATGAATCCACGCATTCAGGTTGAGCACACTGTTTCTGAAGAAATCACCGATGTTGACCTAGTGCAATCTCAGATGCGAATTGCTTCGGGGGAGTCGCTGTCTGATCTTGGTTTAACTCAAGACAAAATCAAGATGCACGGTTTCGCGGTTCAGTGCCGAATTACAACTGAAGACCCTGCCCAGAACTTTCGACCAGACACCGGAAAAATCACCACCTACCGTTCGCCTGGAGGTGCAGGTATTCGCCTTGATGGCGGAACTGTTTCAACCGGTGCTGAAGTAAGCCCACACTTTGACTCAATGTTGGTGAAGCTAATTGCCACCGGTCGTGACTTCAAATCTGCTGTTACCAGAGCTAAGCGCGCACTTGCTGAATTCCGAATTCGCGGTGTTTCTACAAACATTGCTTTCTTGCAAGCTGTTCTTGCTGACCCAATCTTTGAAACCGGTGACCTAAGCACTTCGTTTATCGATGAGCACCCTGAGCTATTCACTGCAAAGCCGTCACAGGACCGCGGAACAAAAATTCTTGCCTGGCTAGCAGACGTAACCGTAAACCAGCCAAACGGGCCAAGAGCGCATCACATTAACCCTGGTGTTAAGTTGCCAAAGGTGGATCTTTCCGTTGCAGCACCAGCCGGATCTCGCCAGCGTTTGCTAGAGTTTGGCCCTCAAGGCTTTGCCAAAGCTCTTCGTGATCAGTCACAGGTTGCTATTACAGAGACCACGTTCCGAGATGCACACCAGTCTCTGCTGGCAACTCGCGTACGCGGCCGTGATCTAGTTGCGGTTGCGCCATACGTTTCACGTCTTACTCCGCAGTTGCTTTCTGTTGAGGCCTGGGGTGGAGCAACATACGACGTTGCCCTTCGTTTCTTGGGTGAAGACCCGTGGCAGCGATTGGCTCAACTGCGTGAAGCCATGCCTAACCTTTGCATTCAAATGTTGCTTCGCGGAAGAAACACTGTTGGTTACACTCCGTATCCAACAGAGGTCACCGAGGCATTCGTTGCCGAGGCCGCAGCAACCGGCGTTGACATCTTTAGAATTTTCGATGCGCTAAACGATGTCGATCAGATGAAGCCGGCAATTGACGCAGTTCTGAAAACCAAAACAGCCGTTGCTGAAGTTGCGCTTTGCTACACCGCTGATCTTTTGGATCCCGCCGAGAAGCTTTACACACTTGACTACTACCTGAACTTGGCTCAGCAAATTGTTGATGCCGGCGCTCACATCATTGCCATCAAAGACATGGCAGGTTTGCTTCGCCCTGCCGCTGCCGAGAAGTTGGTGTCGGCTTTGCGTGAACGTTTTGATCTTCCGGTTCACCTGCACACCCACGACACCGCCGGCGGTCAGCTAGCTACCCTCATGGCAGCTATCAATGTTGGCGTAGACGCTGTTGATGTTGCTTCGGCGCCAATGGCAGGCACCACAAGCCAGCCTTCTGCTTCGGCTCTAGTTGCAGCTTTGGCTCACACCGATAAAGACAGCGGCATCTCACTCGAGTCAGTTGCTGAACTTGAGCCTTATTGGGAAGCAGTGCGAAACGTATACGCACCGTTCGAATCAGGCCTTCCTGGCCCAACCGGCCGCGTGTATCACCACGAAATTCCTGGTGGTCAACTTTCGAACTTGCGCCAGCAGGCAATTGCCCTTGGTCTTGGTGATCAGTTTGAAAAAGTTGAAAACATGTATGCCTCGGCAAACGCAATTCTTGGCCGTCCAACTAAGGTGACGCCTTCTTCAAAGGTTGTTGGAGACTTGGCTCTGCACTTGGTTGCGGTAAACGCAGACCCTGCTGACTTTGCCGAGAACCCGCAAAACTACGATGTTCCAGATTCAGTTATCGGGTTTATGGCTGGCGAGCTTGGTGATCTTCCTGGCGGTTGGCCAGAGCCATTCCGCACCAAGGTGTTGGCCGGCAAGAGCCCTAAATTTGGAATCACTCCGGTAAACGAAGAAGACCTAGCGGCACTTAAGGGGGCCGATGCAGCTCTGCGTCGTTCAACGTTGAATCGTTTGTTGTTTCCTGGTCCTACGGCTGACTTCCAGAAGTCACAGGATTCCTTTGGCAACCTTGATCAAATCGAAACCGTTGACTACCTATACGGTCTTGAGCAGGGCGTAGAGCATGTTGTAACGCTTTCTAAGGGTGTTCAAATTTACGTTGGCCTTGAGGCAATTGGTTCACCAGACGCAAAGGGCTTCCGAACTGTGATGGCCACGTTGAATGGCCAACTGCGCCCAATCAACGTGCGAGACCGCAAGATCACCGTAAATACCGTTCAGGCCGAAAAAGCCGATTCGGCTAACCTTGGTCACGTTGCAGCACCATTTGCCGGGGTAGTGACTTTGCAGACGGTTGAAGGCTCTCACGTAGATGTTGGTCAGCCGGTTGCCACAATTGAGGCAATGAAGATGGAAGCCACAATTACGGCTTCTGTGGCTGGAATTGTGCGCCGTTTAGCAGTTTCTAAGACCCAATCTGTAGATGCTGGCGACCTAATTCTGGTTGTCGAAGCCGAATAACAGGGCGGGCCACCTGCCTCAAGCAGGTAAACTGGCTAAGTTCGTTGGCGCGCATCTTTGTGCGACTAAACCTTAGGAGTATCCGTGGCAATTTGGGGCAACAAGCCTGAAGAGGGCAACAGCGATTTTCTCGCACCCCGCCCAGCAGAAGAACAGGCTGAAAAGTCTCACTCACTCGCTGAAATTGCGGTTGATGCAGGCTACATCGATGTCACCCCAAGCACCGCCTCTATTCAGGTAGTTGCCGAGGACCCACGCGTTGCCCCAGCCCAAGATTCCGAAATTGCCGAGCTTCGTCGCTCAAACTATTCACGTCGCGACAGCCTGCGAGGTGAAATTTTTGACCAGCCAGAGCCAGCAGCCATGCTTACCGCAGATCGTCTGCTTGATGTAAGCGCCAGAAACCGCCCGGCCCCAGAGTCTGGCTTTCGCAGGTTTATTTATTTTCTAACTCTGAAGACCGTAAATCTTGGTGATTCACTAAAGGTTCGCGAGCGAAAGGCCCTTGATGCTCGCATTGGTGCACAACTAACTGGTGGGGCAAAGTTCGTTCCAGTGTTAACCCGCAAGGGTGGCGTGGGTAAAACCACAGTTAGCACCTTGCTTGGAATGGCTCTGGCTCTTTCCCGTGAAGACCGCGTGATTGCCATTGATGCAAACCCAGACCGTGGCACGCTGGCCGAGCGCGTTAGCAAGTCAACCCGATTCACCGTTCGCGACGTTGTGAACCGTGCTGCCGCCATTGATGGTTTTACTGATTTTTCAACCATGGTCTCTCGAGATGTAACCCGTCTTGACGTATTGGCCTCAGACTCTGACCCAATGCTTTCAGAGGCATTTGATGAGGGAGACTATAACGTGGTTGCCGATATGGCAGCCCGATACTACTCAATCGTTCTAACTGACTGCGGTACCGGAATTGTTCACTCTGTGATGCGCCCAACCCTTCAGCGCGCAACCGGTTTGGTGATTGTCTCAGGTGGTTCTGTAGACGAAGCTCGCTTAGCGTCTGAAACTCTAACCTGGCTAGAAGCAAACGGATACGGTGACCTAGTTCGTAACTCAGTGGTTGCGCTAAACACAGCCACTCAGGCCACCCAGCTGGTGAAGCTGGATGAAATCGAGCAACACTTTAAGACACGCGTTCGCCACGTGGTAAGAATTCCATATGACCCAGCTCTAGCAGCGGGTTCTGTAATCAAATTCAAAGACTTGAAAAAGGGCACCCGTGAGGCTGCTCGCGAACTTGCCGCAATTGTTGTTGATGGCCTAAACAATCCAGTTTAATTTTTTCAAATGGCAGTAAGAGAAATTCGCCTTTTTGGAGACCCAGTTTTAAAAACGGTTTCTGATCCAATTACTGAACTCAATGAAAAAGCCAAAGCTTTAATTCAAGATTTAATTGACACAACAAAACTGCCGGGCAGAGCTGGTGTAGCGGCACCTCAAATTGGTGTGAATCTTCGTGCATTCAGTTACAACGTAGATGGTGAAGTTGGCTACATCATTAATCCAACCTTGGTTGAGCTAAGCGGCGAAAAAAGATTACTTGACGAAGGTTGTTTATCTGTTCCAGAACTTTGGCACAAGACACCGCGCTATGAATTCGCCAAAGCTGTAGGGATCGATCTAGACGGAAACCAAGTTGAGCTTCAAGGCACCGGCTTAATGGCTCAAGCTCTTCAACATGAGTGTGATCACCTAGATGGCCTTGTGTATCTAGACAGACTTGAAGATGACGAGCGCAAAGCAGCTATGAAAAACCTTCGAGCTACCGAATGGTTTATGAAGTAACTAGTTTGCTTGAATGTCTATGGTTGGTGGGCCAGCCTGGTAGATCTCGTCAATTGCAGGAGCAAAGTCTCGAATCACAACTTCACGTTTGATCTTCAAGGATGGTGTCAAGTGACCAGACTCTTCACTAAGTTCTTGACCTATAACGGTGAACTTGCGAATTGATTCAGCCTTAGAGAAGTTTTTATTTACACGATCAACTGCAATCTGAATTTCGGCAAGTACCTTTGGCTCTTTTGCGGCTTGAGCCAACGACATGTCTTTGTCTAGGCCGTTGTTAGCCAACCAGATTGGAATCATCTCAGGGTCTAGCGAAACAATGGCGGATACGAATGGTCGCTGATCGCCAACAACAATTGCTTGACCTACCAGCGGATTGGCACGTAGCGGGTCTTCAAGCGCTGCAGGGGCAACGTTTTTTCCACCGGCGGTAACAATCAATTCTTTCTTTCGGCCTGTGATGCTGATAAAGCCGTCTTCATCAATTTCGCCGATGTCTCCAGATTTGAACCATTCACCGTCGAAAGCTGCCTTGGTTGCCTCTGGGTTTCGCCAGTATCCGCGCAAAATGTTATTTCCGCGAAGCAAGATTTCGCCATCTTCGGCAATCTTAATTCCGGTACCCGGCAACATCAATCCAACTTTGCCAATCTTCAGGCGGTCTGGGCGACCAATTGAAACCGGTGCTGTCGTTTCGGTGAGCCCGTAGCCCTCGAGAACGGTTAGCCCAATTGCTCGGTAGAAGTGGCCAAGGCGTGCGCCTAGTGGGCCGCCGCCAGAGATTGCATAGCCAACTTTGCCACCCATTGCCGCACGAAGTTTTTTGTAAACCAATTTGTCAAAGACTGCGTGCTGGATCTTTAGACCTAGAGAAGGGCCCTTTGCGGTGTCTAAAGCTTTAGAGTAAGCAATTGCTGTGTAAGCCGCCTTGCGGAAGATTTTGCCTTTGCCGCCGGCCTCTGCTTTTTGTTCTGCAGAGTTGTAGACCTTTTCGAAAACCCTAGGTACGGCTAGCAAGAAGTTTGGCTTAAAGCTTTGCATTGCTGGTGCAACGTTCTTGGTGTCTGGTTGGTGGCCAACTTTTACACCACCGTGAACGCAGAGAACAGAGATGAATCTTGCAAAAACGTGGGCCAGAGGCAAGAACAAAAGTGTGCTGTGTTTAGGATTGACAACTTCTGAAATTTCTAGTGTTGCGTTCTTGCTTAGCTCAACGAAACCGCGGTGCAAAAGTTCGCAACCTTTTGGCTTACCTGTAGTTCCCGAAGTGTAAATGATTGTTGCAAGATCAAAAAGCCCCGATGATTTGCGACGCGTCTCGATTGTTGCGTCGTCGATGTCTTTTCCAAGCTTCATCAATGCGTCAACCGCGCCGCCTTCAATCTGCCAAATCTGTCGGCATAGGGGTGCGCCCTGTTTAATTTCATTAAATCTTGATTCGTGTTCTTTATTTTCAACAAAAAGTGCAACACAGTCTGCGTCTGAGAGGATCCACTCGATTTGAGATGGTGCAGATGATTCATAAATTGGTACAGAAACCGCACCGGCATACCAAATTGCGAAATCAATTAGAGCCCACTCAAAGCGAGTGCGGCTCATGATTGCCACCGCTTGACCTGGCTGAACCCCAGCCGCAACTAAACCTTTGGCAACCTTAATTACTCGGCTTTCAAATTCTTTGGCTGTGAGGTCTACCCAAACGCCCGGTTTGGTTTCAATGGCAAAAAGGTTTAGGCCGGGTGTTTGTTTCACGCGATTCACTAGAAGATCGGTGATGTTCTCTGAAGCATCACTTACGGTTAGTGGCGGTACGTCGTAGGACTGCACAGGATCTCCTTGGGGTGAGGTTCTTGCGACAACTCTACTTGTGCAAAGGCTAAACTTTTGAGGTCTAGGCTGAATAATCTAGACAAATTGAAACTCGAAAAATCTTCTAAGGAACTCATGCACGCGATTGGAATTGACATTGGCGGCACCAAAATTGCCGGTGCTTTAGTTGATGCATCGGGTCAGATTCTTAGGGAAAACAGAGTCCCAACTCCTGCCGATGACCCAAACGCTCTGGTTGACGCCGTGGTGGGGCTAATCACTGAACTTGCCGATGGTCAAAGCGTTCTAGGCGCTGGCATCGCAGCCGCAGGTTTTATTGATGCCGAACAGGCCAACATTATTTACGCGCCAAATTTGAGCTGGCGAAACGAGCCATTCAAGGCCAAGCTGGAGGCCAAACTTTCAATACCGGTAATTATCGAAAACGATGCCAATGCTGCAGGTTGGGCCGAGTATCGCTACGGCGCCGGCCGTGGCTATAAGCACATGGTCATGCTGACCATCGGAACAGGTGTTGGTGGCGCTGTAATCACCGATAGCAAGATGCTTCGCGGCGGATTCGGAATTGCCGGTGAACTAGGCCATCTTCGCGTGGTGCCAGAAGGCCTGCCATGCGGTTGTGGTCAAAATGGCTGCTTGGAGTCTTATGGTTCAGGAACCGCACTGCTTAAGGCTGCCAAAGACTTGGCGGCTTCTGGTCACGATAAAGGCGCCAGATTGCGCCAGTTAGAAGCTGCGGCGGGCCAACTTACCGGCCAAGAGGTCTACCAGGCAATTCTTGAGGGAGATGCCGGTGCTCTTGAGATTCTGGCTACTTTGGGTTCCTGGTTGGGCCAGGCAGTTGCCTCGCTAACTGCAGTGCTTGACCCTGAAATCGTGGTAATTGGCGGCGGCGTAAGTGCCGCCGGAGATCTTTTGCTCAACCCAATCCGTGAGGCCTACCTAAAGCACCTTCCGGCAAGAGGATTTAGGCCTGAATTGGTCATTTCCGCCGCCGAATTCGTTAATGATGCTGGCGTTGTGGGTGCAGCCGATCTAGCTCGCGTATCTTTGGCCCCAAAGGTAAACTAGACCCCTGTTGCCACTGTAGCGAAAGGGTCGGTGAATGGCTTACTTCATCTTGAAGACCCTTGTGCTGGGCCCGCTTTTGCGAGTGCTTTTTAGGCCTTGGGTTCGTGGCATGGAAAATATTCCAGGCACCGGTCCAGTCATATTGGCCAGCAACCATCTCTCATTTTCTGATTCAATTTTTCTGCCACTGCAGTCAAGGCGTCCGGTAGTTTTCTTGGCTAAAAGTGAGTACTTCACCGGTAAGGGAATCAAGGGCGCGTTGACCCGATGGTTCTTCAAATCAACCGGCCAGTTGCCTATTGATCGAAGTGGTGGAAAAGCGTCCGAAGCGTCGTTGAACACCGGTTTGAAAGTGCTTGGCCAGGGGCAGGTTCTAGGAATTTACCCCGAAGGAACCCGCAGCCCTGACGGCCGACTGTACCGAGGTAGAACCGGAATCGCCCGCATGGTTTTGGAATCTAAGGCTCCGGTAATTCCAGTTGCCATGATTGACACAGAAAAAGTTCAGCCAATCGGAAAGCGCATGCCGCGAATTCGCCGCATAGGCATTGTGGTTGGCACCCCGCTGGATTTCTCAAGATTTGATGGCATGGAAGGTGATCGCATTGTTCTTCGCGCGGTCACCGATGAAATCATGTACGAGCTTAGAAAACTAAGTGGCCAAGAATATGTAGATGCATACGCATCTTCGGTTAAAGAAAAACGAGCACGTCTCGCTAGGTAGGGAAGTAAAGATGAATGATCCAATAGTTGCAGCTAATCCGGCAGTTCTTGCTGGGCTCGACAACTATCTGAAGCTTCCTGCAGCTCAGCAGCCAACATGGCCAGACGCAGCTGCGGTTGCCGAGGTTCGGGCAGAACTTTCTACTTTGCCGCCGTTGGTATTTGCAGGTGAGGTTGATATTCTTCGTGACCGCCTAGCTGCTGCGGCATCGGGCAAGGCATTCTTATTGCAGGGCGGTGATTGTGCCGAAACTTTTGCTGATGCAACCGCAGATCGTATTCGCAACCGCGTAAAGACTTTGTTGCAGATGGCCGTCGTGCTCACCTATGGTGCTTCTATGCCGGTTATCAAAATGGGTCGCATGGCAGGCCAGTTTGCCAAGCCGCGCTCAAGCGATTCAGAGACTCGCGGAGATATAACTTTGCCGGCTTTCCGTGGCGATATCGTCAACGGATACGACTTCACAGCAGAGTCGCGTACTCCAGATCCAAAGCGAATGCTAAAGGCGTACCACACCTCAGCTTCTACCTTGAACTTGATTCGCGCATTCACCATGGGCGGTTTCGCAGATTTACGTTCGGTGCACGAATGGAATCGTGGTTTTGCAAATAACCCTGCGAATGAGCGCTACTTATCTTTGGCCCAAGAAATCGATCGCGCCATAAAGTTCATGGCTGCATGCGGCGCTGATTTCAATGAGCTACGCACCACAGAGTTCTACACCAGCCACGAGGGCTTGCTAATGGACTACGAACGTCCACTTACTCGCATTGATTCTAGAACTGGAAACCCATACATTACCTCTGGGCACTTTATTTGGATTGGCGAGCGAACTCGCCAAATGGATCACGCCCACGTTGATTACCTGTCTCGTGTTCGCAATCCAATTGGTGTAAAGCTTGGTCCTACAACTCAGGTTGACGATGTTGTTGAACTAATTGAACGTCTTGATCCAAACCGTGAGCCAGGTCGACTAACATTTATAACTCGCATGGGTGCAGGAAAGATTCGTGAGGAACTGCCAAAGTTGGTTGAGGCCGTTCGCGATTCAGAGGCCAATCCACTATGGATTACCGACCCAATGCACGGAAACGGTATCACCACCAAAAACGGCTACAAGTCTCGCCGATTTGATGATGTTATGGATGAAGTACGTGGCTTCTTTGAGGTACACAAAGCTGCCGGTACGTTCCCTGGTGGAGTGCACGTAGAACTAACCGGCGATGACGTAGCCGAATGCCTTGGTGGTTCAGAGCAAATTGATGAAGCAAGTCTTGAAGAGCGCTACGAGTCACTTTGCGATCCGCGCCTAAATCACATGCAGTCTCTGGAGCTTGCTTTCTTAGTTGCCGAACAGTTGGCTAAACGCTAAGAATTTCATTCTTTGATTCAGAAACGCCTCAACAGAAATGTGTTGGGGCGTTTCTACTTGGTCGAGATAGTTATTGAGTCGCCAACTCTAAGTTGGCTATTGGCTGCAGCGCTTTGGCGTTTAACTTTAACGATTCCCCATTTGGTAGTTAGTTGATCGGTATTTACAACTACCTTCAAACCAATAGATTCCAAATTTGCTTTAGCGGCAAGAATGGTCTGCCCAACCATGTTTGGTACCGACACAATATTTGGACCTTTAGAGACCAACAAATCAACGCTGCCATTTTCGCCAAGTGGTTCCACCAATGGAACCAAGCTGATTACCTGGCCGGAGGCAACGGTGTCACTGTATTCCTCACGGATCTCATTTATCTTTAGGCCTGCGGCTTCAATAGCAGTTACTGCAATCTCTTGGTCAAGGCCAGCTACCATCGGAATCGAACCAAGCGAAACCCAAATATTTATCTTGCTGGTTTCAGGAATCTTTGTTCCGTCCGCCCCTAAGTAGTCAAATACTTCGCCAAGTGCAGATTCGTGAAAGACAGACTTCACTTCACCAAGTGCAAAGCCAGATTTGATTATTTCGGCCGTGGCTTCAGCAAGATTGAGGCCCTTAAGTTGAGGCGCTGAAACTAGCTTTGGTCCACTGGATATAAAAATCTGAATTTTTCCATTGCCAATGAATAGTGCACCGGCTGACGGATCTGTTCTCGTTACCAAGCCCTTTGCAACCGTGGCCGAACTCTCTTCAATAATTTCAAGATCGGCATTTAGCGGGCTAAGTGAAAGCTGCGCTTCATCAAGAGTGCGGCTAGTCAGATTTGGAATTGGAGTAAGCCCACCTGGGCCAGAACTAAACCACCAACCGCTGCCTGCACCAAGCAGAATCACTAGCAAGGTAGCAATAAAGAGCCTTAATCCTCGACGTCGAAGACCCATTCTCTCTAGTGGTGTTTGCACGGCATCATCAAAACTGAAATCCTCTAAAACAGTTGTTGAAGAATTTGCGAATGCTCCACTTAAAACCTGAGTGCTATTTGCATCAAGCATTGCATCTGAAATTTCGGAGCCAGCCATAACTTGAGTTGCGTTGGAATCTATTGGATTCAAGACTGTTGTTTTGTTTAAACCACTGCCGGAAACCTGAGGAATCCTTAGCTGGGTATCGTTTCGGCCTGCCTTGATTTCAGCTTTCGCTCGTTGAACAACAGCTAACAGTTCAACCGCATCGTTGGGTCTATGTGCCGATTCTCGGGCGGTAGCCCAAAGCACCAATTCGTCTAGCAGAGGTGGAACTTCAGAATTATCTTTCGAAGGCGCTGGAACGTTATCGTTGGCGTGCTGGTAGGCAATTTGCACCGCTTGGTCGCCTTCAAACGGTTGGCGCCCAGTGAGCATTTCAAAAAGCATGATTCCGGCTGCATACACATCGCTACGTGCATCTGCGATGCCACGCATAACTAATTCAGGCGATAGATAGGCAACAGTGCCAACCAGTGAACCAGTTGAAGTGTGGTTATCTATGTCTCTGGCAAGACCAAAGTCACCAAGTTTGATGCGCCCGTCATCAGATAGTAAAACGTTCTCGGGTTTTAGGTCGCGATGAAGTATTCCAGCGCGGTGAGCTGCAGCCAGCCCGCTGAGCATTGGTTCAAAAAGATCAAGGGCACGCTTCGCGTCTAAGGCGCCAAAATCCTTGAGCGCATCGCGCAGGGTGATGCCAGAAACAAACTCCATTGCCATAAAAGCTATTTCGCCATCTTCACCTTGGTCAAAAACATTTACTAGGTTTGGGTGCGAAAGTTTGGCAGCGATCCTGGCCTCGCGAATAAATTTTTCGCGAAACGAAGAATCATTTGCCAAATGGGGGTGGATAACCTTGAGAGCAACTTGACGTTCTAGCCGAATGTCCATGGCCAAGTAAACAGTTGCCATTCCGCCTCGTGCAACAATTTTCTCTACTCGATACCGCTCGCCAATAAGCTTTCCAATCAAGCTAGACATTTGGTGTCACTTCACTGTTGCTTGCATTCAGAAGTTCATCAAGCCACACCCATGCTGATTGTTCCCATTTTGCGTAAGCGTTTGGAAAAGCAGAAATCTGAACGGCCTGTGCCGCTTGGGTAAGCGATTTTGTTTGCCAATCTTTGATGTCTAATAGCCCCCTGGCCACCCCATAAGTTGGGCTCTTCTTGCCGCCAAAGAAAGCTCTAGCCGAATATTCGGGGTTCATAATTTGTTCCACAGAACCCCAGTGCGCGCTGGGTCTCTGTTGGAACAGACCCACGGAATCTCTGTCTCCGTAAGACAGATTCTTTAGCCCAGACTCCTGCATTGCAGTGGCCAGCGCAATTACAATTCCATAATCTGAAACCCCAAGCGAGCGACCAATCTTAAATATCACAGACGCGTTAGATTTCATCTCTG
The DNA here is from genome assembly GCA_039805425.1 of Actinomycetota bacterium. Lineage (GTDB taxonomy): Bacteria > Actinomycetota > Actinomycetes > Actinomycetales > Microbacteriaceae > Rhodoluna. The sequence continues at coordinate 8,376 of JBDLUH010000006.1, read as the reverse complement.
CCGTCATGGCGGTCAGGTCTGGGCAGAACTTGATTTCGTGCACTCCAGGTATGACCAATTTTTGTCCCACAAAAATCATTGCCGACCAGGTTAACGAGTTTGAGCTAAGAATTGATTGGGTTGGAACTCCATACACGGCAGCAATCTTGCTTACCGATTCTCCGGTTTTTACGGTGTGGTATCCGTGAACCTCGCAAACGTTGCTTGGGCGATGTGGGTCAACTGAACTCAGTGATCCACTAAGCGGAACCGCGCTAGCTGAAGGGGTCGTAGTTGGCGCCGCTTTATTTTCTTGACTCAAGGGTTTCAGTTTGATTGACTGCCCTGCGTACATCAAAGAAGATTCGGTTAGGCCATTTGCAGAAAGAAGCAACTGCAATTGAATTCCGTACTTGTTCGCAATAGAGGCCAGAGTTTCACTGGGCTGCACTATGTGCAATTCGGGAATGATCGCTGGAAACTTTTTAGGAATAACAGAGCCGATGGTCAAGCGCTGACCGGGAAAGATGATTGCTTTGGCTGAGAGACTGTTCATGGAAAGCACTGTGCTAATTGACACCGAGTGTAGTTTGGCAATGGAGGCTACGGTTTCACCTCGTTTTACCACGTGAATTGTTGCGGCATTGGCTTTGGCTTGCGCTGCAGGAACCACAGAGTTGGCAATCAATTTGAGCTTCTGCCCAGGAACGATGAACGTACCGGCCTCAAGTTTGTTTAGTTGCAAAAGCTGTTTGGCAGAAAGTTGGAATTTGCGAGCAATCGCAGAAATGGTGTCGCCCGCTTTGACTGTGTAATTTAGCTGGGTTGCGTTGCTGACGGCGATTGCAGAGTTCCCGGCAGTCTTTACCGTAGCTGCACCCTCATCGGTGTCTGCATTTTTATCGGTGCTGGAATGTGCCGTGGTTTCTGTGGCCTGAGCCAAATCTGCGCCAGATAGTGAGCCAATAATTGAAATTGGAACCGTGGCAAGCGCTAGGCCAAGCGCTTTCGCATCACGTTTCTCGTCCACTTTGCCTTCATTTCTTCGGGGAAGCCAGCCAATATCATCCCATGATGCAGGTTTGATACCCGTGAGGCTCTCAGGTGTGGCAATCTTGTCTTGTGACTGATGTATTAGAAAATGTTCAAGGTTGGCTAACCGTTCCTGAAGCGGCAGACCTGCTTGGTGTACCGGTTGGTCGAGCACGCAGGTTTATTGAAGAGCATCACCTAATCGCAATCAAGCGTGATGGGGTGCTGAATGTGCCTAGTGAAATCATTCTTGAAGGGGAGCCGCTGCCCAGCTTGCCGGGAACCATGATCGTTCTCTTAGATTCAGGGCTTGACTACGAATCTGCTTTTCGTTGGTTATACACTCACGAGGAAAGCTTGCCCGGAACTCCAATGGAATTTTTATTGAAGGGTCACAAGTCTGCGGTTCGCCGAGCCGCAATGTTGCTGGCTCTTTAGGCTTCCTAAACTCAACAGGCACTGCATACGCTCAAACTAAGCCTGGCGATTTATTACTTTCAAGGCTAATTCTCTAAGTTCGTGTTTTGCACGATCTTCAATATCTAGAGCCTCAAGCGCATTAAGGCTCTCGTCAGCTAGTTCTTCAATCATTCTCTCGGTTTTTGCTAATGCACCTGATCCAGAAATAGTTTGTTGCAAAAAGCCAATCTGCTCACCGGTGAGATTTCGACTAGACAGCATCTCATCAAATATTGCGCCAACAGATGAACTAAGTGATTCTCTGGTGAGCCCAACCAAAACAGTTCGCTTGCCTTCTCGAAGATCATCTCCGGCTGGTTTTCCTGTGACTTGAGGGTCACCAAAAACTCCAAGAATGTCATCGCGCAACTGAAAAGCCATGCCAAGAGGAATGCCAAATGCAGAGATACCACGAAGTAAACCGGGGGATGCACCGGCAAACGCTGCGCCGATTAGCAGCGGTGCTTCAATACTGTACTTTGCGGTCTTATAAAGGATTACTCTGTTTGCTCGTCCCACCGCTTCTTCAACCGGGCGAGTGTTGGCGGCGTTCTCTTCAAGTACATCTAGGTACTGGCCAGCCATCACTTCGACTCGCATTTTGCTAAATTCATTGCGACAAGCAGTTTCTACTGAAGACTCAGGTGCGTTCAACAAGGCATTGCCAAAAATTTCGCTGCTCCAGCCAAGCATCAAATCACCAACTAGAACTGAACCGGCTACCCCAAATCTTTCTGGGCTGCCAGCCCAACCTGAGTTGCTGTGCAGGGTTTCAAATCTTTTATGAACCGCTGGGGCACCTCGTCTGGTATCTGATTGATCAAGTAAGTCATCGTGCACTAGAGCCGCTGCGTGAAACATTTCAAGGGCAGCGGTAATGCCTATCATTGCCTCGGCTGAGGCTTCACGCTGAGACTCTGATTGAGAAACGTCTGAGCCCGGAAGTGCTCCAACCCAAGACCAGTAGCAGAAAAGTGCTCTGAAGCGCTTGCCGCCTTGAAGAAGATCACGGGTGTAGTCAACGACAGGGGTCAAATCAGGTGAAATTTGCTCAAAATCGCTCTTTCGAGCAGTACAAAACTCATCCAAATGGTCTTGAATTAGGCCTAATAGCACTTTGGTTTCGCTCACACCCCTAGCCTAACTGGGGCAAGGTGCTTAGACTTTTGGTAGGCGCAAACGTGTCTTATTTTTTGCGAGAGGAGTTACCGTGGGTCTTTCTGAACAAGAGCAAAAACTTCTTGATGAGCTTGAACGTGGGCTCTACGCATCAGACTCCAGCCTTGCCCACAAACTCGGAAAGCCTGGGGCCAGATCGCCCAAGCGCATCATTGCTGGTGCTTCGCTGGTCGTTATCGGGGTATCGCTTTTGGTTGTTGCAGTAATACTGCAGGTTGCAATCTTTGGAGTAGGTGGTTTCCTTGCCATGCTGGCTGGTCTCGTGGTTGCAACATCATCAAACCCAAACGAGCCAAAAAATGCCCCGGTTTCGCCAACTTCGCCAAGGCCTAGTAGTTCAATCAAAAAGAACTTTTTCGATGATCGCTGGGACAAGCGCCAAGGCTAGCCCCTAGAAGTTCAGAACCGCTAAAAACCCACCTGAAAATGGTGGGTTTTGTCATTTTTTGCTTGAATTCAAAGAATTCCCTCCACTTGCTATATCCCAATAAATTACTGATGATTAAGACACGCCGAACCAAAAATTATGGCATTTTTACCGCGTTAGTGGGGGAAAGTGGTGTATTGTGGAGTAAAGCGCAAGATCGATGTCGAGAAGGGGGGACGCACATGTTGCTAGGCACACACGCACCAAAGCTTGATGACAAGGGGCGCGTCATTCTTCCGGCAAAGTTCCGCGAAGAGCTTCAAGGCGGTTTGGTTATTACCCGTGGGCAGGAAAACTGCCTTTACGTATTCAGCTCGGCTGAGTTTGCAGCAGTGCACGACAAGATCCGTCAGGCACCTGTAACCAGCATCGAGGCCCGCAACTACCTTCGCGTTTTTCTCTCTGGCGCTTCAGATGAACTACCTGACAAGCAAGGCCGAGTTACTATCCCGGCTGCTCTTCGTCAATACGCGGGTCTAGATAAAGACCTTGTCGTTATTGGCGTTGGTGCTCGTGCAGAAATCTGGAATGCAAAGTCATGGAACGATTACCTGGCTAAGCAGGAAACAGCTTTCGCGAATGTAGCGGCGGAGGTGATTCCGGGACTCTTCTAGTCCCTATCGCTAGAACTCCAGCTATTACCTGAAAACCAAGCCAGGCCAATGGATGGGGCCCTAGCAATAGGAACCAAGAAGTATCGGGCAGTTATGTCGAAGAATATATCCGAACTTCACGAACCAGTGCTTCTGGAACGTGCAATTGAACTTCTAGCCCCAGCATTTGATCTTGAAGCCCCTGTATTTGTTGATTGCACTCTTGGGCTCGGCGGCCACAGCGAAGCCTTTCTTGATCGTTTTCCAAACCTAACTTTGGTGGGCATTGATCGTGACCTTTCTGCACTTGCACTGGCAGGGGAGCGACTATCTCGTTTTGGCAGCCGAGTTCACCTAGTACACGCCGTTTATGAAGAAATCCAGGATGTGATCAAAGACCTTGGCATTAGCGAAGTGCACGGAATCTTGTTGGATCTTGGCGTCTCATCTATGCAACTCGATGAGCGCGAACGCGGTTTTGCGTATTCCTATGAAGCTCCGCTTGACATGCGTATGGATTCAACCGAAGGCCTAACCGCTGCCCAAGTAGTAAATACATATTCAGAAAACGACCTGGCCCGCATATTCAAAGAATTCGGGGAAGAGCGATACGCCAAGGCCGTTGCCCGAGAAATTGTTGCCATTCGCAAGAGCTCTCTTTTTGAAACCAGCACTCAACTAGCGGCTTTGATTGCCAAAGTAATTCCGTTCATCCCAGGTAAAAGCACTGGCCACCCAGCCAAGAGAGTTTTTCAGGCGTTACGTATTGAAGTAAACGGCGAACTCGAGGTGCTTGCTCGCACTATGCCGGCGGCGATTGCCGCGCTTGCTGTTGGTGGGCGAATTGTTGTGATGTCTTATCACTCGCTTGAAGACCGCATTACTAAGCAGGCGCTTGTAGCGGCTGCAAACTCTTCAGCTCCAATCGAGCTGCCCGTGGAACTGCCAGAACACGCACCAACTCTTCGCCTTTTGGTGAAGGGCGCGGAAGCGGCTTCGGCCGAGGAAATTGCTAGAAACCCACGCGCGGCGTCAGTTCGTCTTCGCGCAGCACAAAAGATCCGGAGAGCAGCATGAGCGCCATTCGTATGACAACACCTCGCAGAAACTTGGTGGCACCAAAGCCACACCTTCGTGCGGTATCGCTTTCCGGTGTTCGCTCAGCACGACCTGGCGTGGCCCTCGTGGGTATCTTGACCATCGGTGCTTTGTCTATTGCCATGCTCAACCTGTTGCTGCACATTCTTACATCTACTGCTGTTTACGAATTGGCTGATCTTCAGCACCAGAAGCGTGAGCTAACTACAACCACCCAAATTTTGGCTGAAGAGGTTGACTCATTGTCATCTCAGCAGAATCTTTCAAATTCTGCGCAAAAGCTTGGCATGATCGCCAACGCCAACCCAGTCTTTTTGAGCATTGGTGAACAGAAAGTTTTCGGAAAACCTAAGGCAGCTTTGAACACCGATGGCCGTATTGCTACGAACCTGATTCCAAACTCGGTGATGACTCAAACATCAACAAACTTGACTGCAACCGTTGCCAGTGTTGAACCGGCAGTGTCCAAGGATGTCGCTAACCAGAAAGCCGCTTCTGGTCAAGTAATTTCTAATGGTGGTGCTATTCCAGCCTCACCAACCCACTAGTAAGGCAGGTCGGCAGATGACATATCTGACGCCCGGTGACCCCGCAAGCCGCCTAAAGAAAATTATTGGGTTCATTCTTGTTTTGGTTGTGGTCTTTGCCATCCGTTTAGTTGATCTTCAAATAATTCAGGCAAACGCTATCAATGAAAAGTCTTATGAAAAGCGTGCCGTAACTCGCATAATTCCGGCACTTCGCGGTCAAATTATTGATGCCAACGGAAAAGTTTTGGCTAAGACAGTTTTTCGATATGACATCAATGCTGCACCCAGCAAAGTTGGACCAGTGGTTCGAACTGTAAGCGGTCAAAGCGTGACTCTGCCGGTTGAACAGGTTGTTAGTGAGATAGCTGCGATTTTAGAAATGTCACCAGCTGATGTGACAACCAAGATCACCGGCACTGGTGAATACTCACAAATTAAGAAGCGAGTAGACGCCAGCGCGTATCGCAAAATTCGTGCGCTAAATGTTCCATGGCTTTATTACGACCCAATTGCCGAGCGCATTTATCCCAACGGAGCAGTTGCAGGAAACCTACTTGGCTTTATTACCGATTCGGGCTTGATGGAAGGCCTAGAACAGCTTTACGATAAGTGCCTTGCCGGTCAAGATGGTGAAGAAACGTTCGAAAAAGGTGTTGACGGAATTAAGATTCCGTCAAGTGTGATCACCACAAAAGAAGCTAAGCCCGGTCGCAGTATCAGGCTGACGATAGATGCTGATCTTCAATATTTCACTCAGCAAATTCTTGCGAGCACAGTTTCTTATCTGCGCGCCGATTGGGCCAGTGCGGTGATTATTGAAACCAAGACCGGAAGAATTCTGACTGCGGCTGAGGCGCCATCGGTAGACCCAAACGACCCTGGAAAGTTATCTGCAGATGACAGACGCGCAAGAGTCTTTCAGTTTGCTTTTGAGCCTGGTTCAACATTAAAAACCATCACTGCCGCAACCGTAGTTGATACTGGAATGGGTGACCCTTATACCAAGGCGGTAGTTCCATACTCTTGGACAGTTCCAAACTCCGGGGGATACAAAGTAACCGACAGTCACTTTCATAAAACCGAACAGTTGACCTTGACCGGAGTATTGGCAGAATCTTCCAACACTGGAATTCTGGAAATTGGAAAAAGTGTCGACTACAAGGTTCGCTATCAATATTTAGAAAAGTTTGGCCTGGGCTCAAAGACAGCACTAAAGTTTCCAGGTGAAGGCTCGGGTTTGCTAAATGAGCTCAAAGACTGGGATGGCGTAAAAAAATACGTTTCCATGTTTGGCCAAGGTGTATCTGTTACTCCTATCCAGTCAGCCATGATGTACCAAACTTTTGGCAACGATGGCGTTCGACTAGATCCTGTGTTAGTTGACGGCTGCGAAGAGAATATCGATAACTTCAAGATTCCACAGACAAAAGCGGGCGTAAAAGTAATTTCTAAAGAATCTAATAATCAAGTCTTGGCCATGATGGAGCGTGTCGTTGAAGACGGCCCAATTGGTGCCTACGGCGCTATTCCCGGTTACCGCATAGGTGCCAAGACTGGAACCGCCCAGATTCGTGATCCAAACACTGGCCAATACGCGGGCCCCTATGCCATTTCTTACTTTGGTGTGGCACCCATCGAAGATCCTCAGTTTGTCGTTGCGGTAACCGCATATAAATCTAGAACGGTTGGCTCTTCGCTAGGTGTGGCAACTCCATTCAAACGAATTATGCAACAGGTCTTGCGTGCCTACCGTGTTCCACCATCCACAACCAAGACTTCTGACCTACCGTTGAACTGGTGAAACTATGAAAGAACAAATACCCCCGATATTGAGACCTGAGCAGGTTGCCCCGCTCGCGCTGACTAAATTTGCCGGACATTTTAAGTTGCCTCTGGTGGGTAATGCAAGCTCTGTCTTTATGACCGGCATAAGCATGAATACCGGCGATTTGCGACCTGGAGATTTGTTCGTTGCAATGCCAGGCAAAAAAACGCACGGCGCCAACTTTGCCGAGAAGGCAATTGCTCAAGGTGCGGTTGCTGTTGTTACAGATTTGGCCGGCCACAAAATTATTGGTGATGCTGGGGTTCCAATATTGCTTCTTGAAAACCCTAGAGCCCACCTTGGCGAGCTTGCTGCATTTGCCTACGGCAACGTAGCTGGAAACATGCCAAAACTTTTCGCAACCACCGGCACCAATGGTAAAACCTCTACCAGCTATCTTTTAGAAGGAATTCTTCGGCAACTTGGGGAAGTCACTGGGCTTACCTCAACGGCAGAACGACACATCGCAGGCGAAGTTATAGTTAGCCGACTCACAACCCCAGAATCTCCAGAGATGCAGGCCCTTATTGCTCGAATGCGTGAGAAGGGAGTTACTTCAGTTGCCATTGAAGTCTCTGCGCAAGCGCTAAGTCAGCTGCGAGTCGACGGCCTGCATTTTGATGTGGTTGGTTTCACCAACCTTAGTCACGATCACCTTGATGACTACAAAGACATGCAAGAGTATCTAGAGGCTAAGTTGCCTTTGTTTACAAAAAAACGTGCAACGCGCGGAGTGGTTTGCTTAGACACAAAATATGGCAAAGCTTTCGTTAACCAATCTGAAATTCCGGTTACCACGATCACTAGCGAACTTGGTGTTGATGCTGATTGGCACGTTGCTGTTACTGCTGAAACTCCGAAGTACACGTCCTTTGTCTTGGCCGGACCAGACGGAATCACCATACGTTCTCGTGTTCCCCTACTAGGAGCGCACATGGCAGCCAACGCGGGATTAGCAATTGTTATGTTGATTGAAGCCGGCTTCTCTGCAGAAAAAATTTCCCAAGCAATTGAAAATGGCATCTCTGCGTACTTGCCCGGCAGAACAGAGTTAGTGACTCAAGGCACAGGACCAAACGTGTACGTAGATTTTGGTCACAGTCCTGATGCGTTCTTGAACACGCTTGCCGCCGTGCGAAAAGTCACCGAAGGTAAAGTGATCATGTTATTTGGCGCCGATGGTGACCGCGATGCCAGCAAGCGACCAGCTATGGCAAGAATCGCGGCAGAAGGCTCAGATATTCTCATCGTCAC
>JBDLUH010000005.1:0-32969 GCA_039805425.1 Actinomycetota bacterium | reverse complement strand
AATTGATTCCATTAGATGCTGATTTCATTTTTCTCGGCCACGGCTCTATGGCTGCTTGGGCTGATCTCGAAGATGAGCTTGAGCAAATTGCCCCTCAGCTCGAAGAGTTTATAGCTCGAGGAACAGCGTTCATGGCGGTAGCGAGTGGTTACGAAAGAGCTATCGCACAAGGTCTATTTGATGGAAGCCTTGAGTCAACCGAAAGAGTCTCTAAGTTTGAAGTTGTTGATTTAGACGGAACAGAAGTTCTGGGTTACTTGAACGTATCATCAAAGGCGCCCTACATTCAGCGTCAAGGTTTGACCCTGGGAACTCAGCTTCACGGCCCTATTTTTAGTAAAAACCCAAAATTAGTTGACGAATACTTTGCTGATATTGTGGCTGCCAAGGGGGAGTCTGTTTCACCAGCACCTAAATCAAGTTCAAAAAACATCGAATTGATTTCCCAGATTGTCGACTCGGTTTGGAAGCTCGAAAGAGATTTAGCGAGCGAGTAGTTTTTGAGTTTCGTCGTGCCAATTCACTGCAATCGGCTCAAGCTGAGACTTCTTTTCGTTGCCGTGGTGTGCGCAGAACATAAGTTCTCCGGTCGCCAGCTCAACACGAATGTAGGCCTGTGCGCCACATACGTCACAACGATCGGCAGCATTTAGCTGGGTAGGTTCGCTGATTTCGGCGCCTGGTTCTACGGCTTCGTTCACTGACTGCATTAGTTGCCTTTCGTTCTATCAATCTCAACACAGGATCGTAGGAAAAAGTCCCAACCTAGACATGATTTCGCTAACTGCGAAGTTCGCCAACCTAGATTCAAATCGTGTCAGACCAAGCCTTCGGGGCTGGTGCGGTTAGCATTTTGAAGTGCCAAACAATGACTATTCAGCTCGCCACCTTTCCGTCTTAGAAGGATTGGAAGCTGTTCGCAAGCGCCCGGGAATGTACATTGGCTCAACTGACAGCCGCGGTCTTATGCACTGTCTGTGGGAAATCATCGATAACTCAGTAGATGAAGCGCTTGCCGGCCACGGTAATCGCATAGAAGTTGCGCTACACAAAGATGGCAGCGTAGAAGTTACCGATAAAGCCCGCGGTATCCCGGTAGACATTGAGCCAAAAACCGGCCTAAGCGGTGTTGAAGTGGTCTTCACCAAATTGCACGCCGGTGGAAAATTTGGTTCCGGCTCTTATGCTGCTTCCGGTGGGCTCCACGGTGTTGGTGCCTCGGTGGTGAATGCCCTTTCACAGCGTCTTGATGTTGAGGTAGATCGCGGCGGCAAGACTTATGCAATGTCGTTTAGGCGTGGTGAGCCCGGGGTCTTTGACGACAAAAAGGGTATTAAGCCAGACAACCCCTTCAAGCCATTCGAGGACGGCTCGGTGCTTCGCGAAGTAGGCAAAGTTGGCAAGAACGTCACCGGTACACGTGTTCGCTATTGGGTTGATCCTCAAATCTTCATCAAGGATGCGGTATTTGCCCTAGATGAACTTGCTGCTAGGGCACGACAGACTGCGTTCTTGGTTCCTGGTCTTTCGCTAGGTATCAACGACCTCCGTGATGGAAAGTCGCACAAACAGGAATTTAAATTTGATGGCGGAATCATTGAATACGCAGAGTACCTAGCCAAAGATCCTGCCCTAACTTCAACCTGGAGGCTTTCGGGCTCTGGCTCATTCACTGAGACCGTGCCGGTTTTGGATGAAAAAGGCAACATGGTGTCAAAAGAGGTTGAACGAAACTGCGAGGTTGACATCGCCGTTCGCTGGGGAACCGGATACGACACAGAGGTGAAGTCCTATGTGAACATCATTGCAACCCCCAAAGGCGGAACGCACATTCAAGGCTTTGAGCAATCGCTTTTGAAAACTCTTCGAAGTCAGATTGATGCAATTGCTAGAAAACTAAAAGTTGGCAATGACAAGGTGGAAAAAGAAGACATTCTCGCCGGGCTCACCGCAGTAGTCACGGTACGTCTTGCTGAGCCTCAATTTGAGGGCCAGACCAAGGAGATTCTTGGTACACCAGCAGTGAAGAACATCGTGGCAAATGTTGTAGCCAAAAGATTGAACGCAAGATTCTCAAGTTCAAAGCGCGATGATAAGGCTCAATCGGCACTTCTTTTAGAAAAAATTGTTGCCGAGATGAAGTCGCGTATCTCGGCACGCAGTCACAAAGAGACCCAGCGTCGCAAAAATGCTCTAGAAAGCAGTTCGCTACCTACCAAACTTGTTGATTGTAGAACACAGGAGACTTCCGGTTCTGAATTATTTATCGTTGAGGGTGACTCTGCGTTAGGTACAGCAAAGCTGGCCCGCGATAGCGAGTTTCAAGCTCTACTTCCAATTCGCGGAAAGATATTGAATGTTCAGAAAGCTTCCATTTCTGACATGCTGTCGAACGCGGAATGCGCCTCGATTATTCAGGTGATCGGAGCAGGTTCTGGAAGAAGTTTTGATCTTGAGTCCGCAAGATACGGCAAGGTTATTTTGATGTCTGACGCTGATGTCGACGGTGCCCACATTAGAACTTTGCTACTTACGCTTTTCTTTCGCTACATGCGCCCTCTGGTGGAGGCAGGAAGGGTTTACGCTGCCGTGCCACCACTTCACCGGGTAGAAGTCGTGAACGCTGGCTCAAAGGCGAACGAAGTTATCTACACATACTCTCAGGCCGAACTCGAAGAGTTACTCAAGAAACTTGAGAAGGCCGGAAAGCGCTACAAGGAACCAATTCAGCGATACAAGGGGCTTGGTGAGATGGACGCAGATCAGCTTGCGGAAACCACAATGGATAAGGGCGCTAGAAGCCTTCGCAGGGTGCGTGTTGAAGACGCTGCCGCGGCAGAAACTGTTTTTGAACTTTTGATGGGTAATGAAGTAGCACCACGTCGCGACTTTATTATTGATTCAGCGGATGGTTTCGAGCGCGAACGAATCGACGCCTAAAAACTTTTCCCTAACTCAGTTTGTGGCCTATGGAGCCGATAGCACCAGATGATTTTAATCCTGATGAATCGCGCTTGCCAGATTCATTAGGTAGATCCGAAGGTTTACCATCTGGAGAGAGCGCAATTGCTTCACTTGGACCGGCCCAGCCAAAGTACAACTGATCCTCAGCGCGGGTGAATTTGTGAGCGCGAACACCACCCGTGGCCCTTCCCTTTGCAGGGAAATCGCCGAGCGGAGTCCACTTCACGCTTCCAGCATCGGTGCCCGCAATTGCGCCTGAACTGTTGGCTGCGGTTACTGCAATGTTTTCTTGACCCGCCTTGGCAACGCAGAAGGCAATAGCTTCGGCCCCGTCTGAAAGATTAATTCCAGCTACACCGGAAGCTCCACGACCCTGTGCACGGACTGTTTTCGCCGAGAATTTCAACAGTTGAGCATCGTTGGTAATAAAGACAAATTCATCGTCATCGCTGGCTAAATTAGCGCCAATTACTTTGTCGCCGGCCTTCAGTGAAATCATTTCAAACTCGGCCTTTGGCGCAAAATCTGCCGAAACTCGCTTAACCACACCTTGAGCAGTGCCAACGGCGATAGATGCATCTTCATTTAGCTCGAATACATTAAGTACCTTCTCTGACTTTGGTAGGCCCAAGAATGAATTCGCAGAAACCATTGAACTAAGGTCGAAGACATCGTTAAGCCCTGGTACGTCCCCAACGTGAATTCTGTGCATTACGCCGGTTGAGGTGATGAAGCCAAGATCAGATCGGGTCGTTGTTGCTATCACAGTCGTGATCGCATCGTGCTTTTTACGTTTGCTTGGTGGTGCGGCGGTTGTGTCCCAGACGTTTGTCTTTCCAACCATGCCCGATGAAGTGAAAACAATTACACAAGGAGTATCGGCAAGCTCAGCGTTCACTGCTGCAGCCTTTGCAGAGGTAATTGGTTTAACCTCCTCAAAGTTATTCACCAAGGTAGTTCGGCGGTCGTCTCCATATTTATCCGCGACGTTTTTTAGTTCATCTGAAACAAGATTTCTCAGTTCGGTATCTGAACCAAGAATCTTTTTTAGGGCTTTGATTTCCTCAAGTAAGCTGGCTTTTTCGGTTTCAAGCTCAATCTTCGAGAATTTAGTGAGTCGGCGAAGCCTTAGCTCAAGAATGTACTCTGCCTGAATCTCACTAAGGTCAAAAACCTTCATCAGCTTTAGACGCGCTTGCTCTACTTCGTCACTTGCGCGAATGACCTGAATCACTTCATCTATAGAGAGAATTGCAATAAGCAAGCCTTCTACCAGGTGAAGGCGAGCCTGCTTCTTACCGAGTCTGTTTTCGCTTCTGCGCCTGGTCACCACAATCCTGTGTGCAAGGTAAACACCAAGCATGTCTCGCAGACCAAGGGTCTGTGGCCGGCCTTCCACCAAGGCAACGTTGTTAATTCCGAAACTGTCCTCCATAGGTGTGAACCTGTAGAGAAGATCTAGTACAGTCTGTGGATCGAATCCCGATTTGAGTTCGATAACTAGTCGAAGGCCATTTGTTCTATCTGTTAAGTCCGTGACATCAGAGATTCCTTGGAGTTTCTTTGAATTAACTCCGTCTTTGATTTTTTCTATGACTTTCTCTGGCCCAACTAGATAAGGCAGTTCTGTCACAACTATGCCTAATTTTCTAGGCGAGACGCTTTCAACTGAAACCCGAGCCCTGGTTTTGAAAGTGCCACGTCCGGTGTCATACGCTTCAACAATTCCATCGAGCCCCATAATGATTCCGCCGTTTGGTAGGTCAGGACCGGGCACGTGTTTCATCAGTTGCTTTGTGGTTGCCTCAGGATTGTTCAAAAGAAAAATCGCACCATTAATCACTTCTCGAAGATTGTGCGGCGGCATGTTTGTGGCCATACCTACTGCAATACCCGACGCTCCATTGACTAAAAGATTTGGAAAAGCTGCTGGAAGAACCTCTGGCTCCGTGAGCTGGGCATCGTAATTCGGCTTGAAGTCAACTACGTCTTCATCAAGACCTTCATTCATCAACATTGAAGCTTGTGAAAGTTTTGCTTCGGTGTAACGCGCAGCAGCCGGGCCATCATCTAGACTTCCAAAGTTTCCATGCCCGTCTATTAGCGGAACACGCAGTGAAAACGGCTGAGCCATGCGCACTAGTGCGTCATATATTGCTGAATCGCCATGTGGGTGCAATTTACCCATTACTTCGCCAACAACGCGTGCCGATTTAACGTGACCTTTGTCTGGACGAAGGCCCATGTCACCCATTTGGTAAACGATTCGGCGGTGAACAGGCTTTAGGCCATCGCGCGCATCAGGTAGTGCGCGGGCGTAAATAACAGAGTACGAATATTCGAGGAATGAGTCTTGCATCTCTTTAGACAGATCAATGTCTGTGATGCGTTCTTCGCCCTGGTGTTCCTTGCTCATGTACTTTCCCGCTGAGATTCGCCGACCTTAAACTGCCTGTGGCAGACTATGCCTATGATGCTACCTTCGGTTCCAAAATCCCTCGGGAGGCTATCCGATGTGTTCATCTCAGCCTTAGGTGCAATCACAGGCAACGACAATCGGCTTAGGTTTCCTAGAGTCAAATCTGCCTGCGTAATCCTGGTAGACGGTCTTGGTTCGGCAAACATTGAATTCAGGGCTGGCCACGCGCCAACAATCGCAAATCAATTGAAGCTGGATGAAAGTATTTTCTGTGGATTTCCAAGCACCACGGTTGCCAGTCTTGCGAGTTTTTCAACCGGTTCTAAATCTGGAAAACACGGCATGGTTGGATACCAAGTTTTTGATAGACAGCAAGGCCTACCCGTAAATCTATTAACCGGCATAGCCGACCTTGCAGACGCAAAACAATGGCAGCCTATGGCAACAGTTTCAGAGGTTGCAAAAGATTTTGGCATACCTGTTTATTTTGTCGGTCCGGCAGAATATGAAGGCTCGGGTTTTACAAACGCAACCATGAGAGGTGCCAAATATGTTGCAGGTAAAAGCATCGAAGACCGTTTCAGGCTAGCTGCAGAGCTCATGAACTCGGCAGAACCCAAGCTTGTTTATCTCTATGTTCCAGAGCTTGACCAAAAAGCCCATGCCCACGGCTTCAAGTCGGCTCAGTGGGTTGAAAAGTTGGAAGATTTAGACTCGGCACTAAAGAGGTTTCTGCCCTCTGTGCCCAATAATTGCGGAGTAATTCTCACAGCCGATCACGGAATTATTGATGTAGATCCAGTTCGTCATGTTTATCTCGACGAGTTGCCACTGCGCAACTTGGTAGCCGTGGGAGGCGACCCAAGAGTATTGTTTCTCTACTTTGAAAACCATGAATTTGCAGATCAAAAATCAATAATTCAAGAATTCCTTGGCAAGAAAGCGTATGTGGCCGAGGCCGACGAGCTTGTCTCTGCTGGGTGGTTTGGTGAAGTTGATAAATTTGCTAGAGATCGAATGCCTGACTTGTTTCTAATCAGCATTGCCGAAATTGCTATGTATCACCGCAATTATGCGAAAACCAAGAGCCTGCAAATGATTGGCCAACATGGCTCAATTTCTACGGATGAACTTAAGGTTCCGCTTCTCAAATTCAGAGGATTTGCAAAAAAATAACTTAGTCGTCTGCTTTGGTGCCAAAGACTATTTCATCCCAACTTGGCATTGACGCACGGCCCTTTTTGGGTGCCTTTGGTTCAGCTTGTGTGCCTTGCCCTTCTGAAACAAGTTCACTATTCATCTCTTGCGTTTCCCTGGGCAATTCGGCAATGACAGATGGTTCAAAATCAATCACGCGAATGTTATTTGTCTCTGGATGAGGCTGCAGTTGCGTGTCTTCACGCTCGGTGCGCTTTCTCCTTAGGGCTTCAAGTAGATCGGCAGTAGCGCTTAGTGGCTCTTCAATCTTGGATTCAGGCTGTTCTAGCTTTTTAAACGCCGCCGGGGTAGAAGGCTCAAACGGCTCAACGGCTATTGGGGTTTCAAGGCTAGTTAATGCGATTACTTCATCAAGCACAATGGTTTCTTGGGGCGGCTGTAGCTGAGCAAGATCTACCGGTCGAAGTTTGGGAATCGGGCTGTCGTTAAGGGTTTCCTGGCTAGACAGCGTGACCGCCGTTTCACTTTCTGGTGACAGGGTCAGTCTTCTTGGATCAAAGCTCCACGTTGCAGACCCTGAAACCCCATTCAGTCGATAATTTGCAGTTACATGCCAATTGCTTGGCTCAAGTTTCTTTGCAACCCATGAAATAGCGGTTGCACCGCTCGTGATGAGTCTGCTTGAGATAATTTCGCCGAACTCAATTTGAGTTGAATCGTTGTATCTATCGCCTGCGATCGTTAGTCGAACGCTCAGGGCAGAAGACACAATGTGCTCTAGCTCAGCAATCACAGGTGCTGCGAACTTTTCAATGAAGTCAAAGCTTGCCCCGGATCGATCAATTAGATCTTGAATCGTGGCGCCGTTTCTTATTTCCTCTTGAATCTCTCTTGGTGTTATCGAAATCGAATCAAGTAAGGGTCGAGGTTCTTTCTTTACAGAAGATCGAACACTCTCATCAATTAGAAGGCGATATTTCTGGCCATCCTGCGCCTCGAGAACCAGGTAATCTCCATCGGTCTCGAAAAGTCTAATGTCGTCCATTTGATGCCTCCTTCTGCAACAAAGTTTGCCACCAGAAAAGCATAAAAAGCTTCTCATCAATAGGCGCGCCGCGGTCACTTTAGAAAAGATTTCTGCGTATACTCGGCGTTGCTGGTTTGCTATTGATTGAATTCTGTTGCACACTATGCACGTTCAGGGTCTACAACGAGAGGAAGCCACATGGCAACCGACTACGACGCACCAAGAAAGAACGACGACGATACCGAGTCGATCGAAGCTATTAAAGAGCGAATTCCAGACAAGCTGTCTGGCGTTGTAGACGTAGACGAGGAACACGGCGAAGGATTCGCCATTCCAGATGTAGTTTCAGAGGACCTTGATGTCCTTGTGCTTCCACCTCAAGACGACGAATTCACTTGCTCAGAATGCTTCATTGTTAAGCACCACTCGCTTCTTTCTGCCAAAAAAGGTAAGTACGGCAAAGTTTGTATTGAGTGTGAGGCTTAGCCTTTAGCTGACTCAACCGCTCTCAATAGCGATTCAGGCGACCTACTTGAAAAAAGCCAATATGGCGTCGGGTCTTTTCCGTCGGAAATTTCTAGCTTTACCAGGCCTTTGACAGATCCCTGAAGGGCCAGGTAGGCCCTTGCGTCCAATTTTGGGACTCTTTGCGCGAGGGTTTGCCCTGCATCAACTATCTCAAGCTTCCCGGTATTTGATAGGTGGATTTCTGCTTTTCCAACCCTAAGGGTCGAGCTCGTCACGACGATTTGGGGTGCTGCACGAAGCATGATTATCGTGACCACGGCAGTGACTAAAAATCCCAAGGCTGAACCTATTCCCAGATTTATTGGTGCAAACGTGAGCCAAAAACTAGGAAAAATCAGCAAAAGGGGCAAAAAGCTGGTCCATCGGGGTAATACCCGCTCGCTATACAGAACCGGAGAGTTGGGGCGATTGCTCATTGTCTTAGATTACGCTCTAACCGTGAATAAGAATCTGCCTGTCCTAATAGTCGCCGATGAGGCTTTTATACCTACGTACGCTCAGCCTGGCGATGCCGGCGCTGATTTGAGATCCCGAGTGGCCGTTGTGGTTCCTGCTCTAAGCAGAGTCTTAGTACCAACCGGCGTCTCATTAGCCCTTCCCAATGGATACGTTGGCTTGGTTCACCCAAGATCGGGGTTGGCTCATAAGCACGGCATCACTGTTTTGAATACACCAGGCACTGTTGATGCCGGATATCGCGGTGAAATTGCTGTCAACTTATATAACAGTTCTCAGACTGACTTTGCTGTTGAAGTTGGCGATCGAATTGCTCAGCTAGTTATTCAGCAGGTAGAAAAGGCTCAGTTCATTTCTGTGGACAAACTTCCTGAAAGTGATCGCGGCGAGGGCGGCCACGGATCGACAGGAAAAAATTAATGGCCGAGAACGCCTACGCTTCTGAGAAATCGGCACCTGCAGACAGGCGTTCGGCCGGTCCTTTCGATTTATCCGAAGTTCAAGATGTAAGACCTTACGTGGATTTTGGTTCAATCCGAGTTGGTGCTCGAGAGCAATTGCAAATGAGGTTAGAGGTCGAAGAAGCAACTCAGCGGATTGTAGCTGTGAGCATGGACTTCAATGGTTCGTCGCTGCAGTTGCAGGCTTTTGCCGCACCAAAAAATGAAGGCATCTGGCACGAAATACGTTCTCAGATGCGCCAAAGCATTGCAGCTCAAGGTGGCGAAACTGAAGAGCGTGTTGGTTCACTTGGCCCTGAACTTTTAGCCAAAATACCGCTTAACGATGAAGCTGGTAATCGCACCGGTCACCGCCTGGCTAGATTTATTGGCGTTGATGGCCCTAAGTGGTTTTTGCGCGGGGTAATTGGGGGAGCAGCTCTAAATGACCCAAAGGCAGCAGCTGACATCGATGATCTTTTCAGATCTGTTGTTGTAGTTCGAGCAGATGTGCCACTTCCGCCGAAAGATCTTCTAACTCTGTCAATACCTGGTGGAACCGTTGCACCACCAAGGAGCGTCTAGCTTCAATGACTCAAGATCAGCGCAAGGCCGCCGCAACAAAACTTGGTTTGCATGATAGCAACGGCAATATAAACATAAGCAAGCAGTCTTTACTAGGCGCGGTTGGCGGTTGGTTGGGCATCGTGGAGTCTGTTCTTCCGGCACTCTTGTTTGTATCGGTGCTAGCTGTAACAAAAGACACGGTAGCGGCTGTAATCACCGCCGTTACCGCCAGTGCCATCTTTTTGATAATTCAAATCGTGCGCAAAAAACCGCTAACCCAAGCCATAGCCGGAGCAGTTGGAATTGCAATTTCAGCTTTCCTACCTCTACGCGAAGGTGGCCAACCTGAGGACTACTTTGTTCAAGGGTTTATAACCAACTCTGTTTATCTTGCGGTGCTTCTCATATCTGTTCTTTTGCGGTGGCCAATTATCGGTGTTCTTGTCGGGTTTTTGATTGGCGAGGGATCAAGTTGGCGATCAGACCGAGGCAAATCCAGAAGGTTTCAAGCGGCAACTATGGTTTGGATTGGTCTTTTTGCTGCCCGGCTGCTGGTGCAATTGCCTCTATATTTTGCACATGCCACTGAAGCACTTGGAATAGCCAGAATAGCCATGGGGGTGCCGCTTTACGCTCTTTGCATCTGGTTCACCTGGCTACTGGTGCGGGGTGTCCTAACTCCGCGTGGTTAGTGGTATTTTGGTAATGAAACCTCAAAGTAAGGAAAGACATAGATGTCTAAAGTGAACAGCTTCGGTTCTGCCGATCTTCTCAAAGTGGGTTCGAAAGAATATCGAATCTTCAAATTGACCTCGGTGGAGTCAAGAACTCTTCCTTACAGCCTGAAGGTTCTTCTTGAAAACCTTTTGCGCACCGAAGACGGTGCTAACATCACCGCCGACCACATCAATGCATTGGTCAACTGGGATCCAAGCGCAGAGCCAGATGTTGAAATTCAATTCACTCCTGCGCGTGTGATTATGCAGGACTTCACCGGAGTGCCTTGTGTAGTAGACCTTGCAACGATGCGTGAAGCAGTAGCTGAACTGGGCGGCGACCCAAAAAGAATCAACCCGCTTGCACCAGCAGAGTTGGTAATTGACCACTCTGTTCAAATTGATGTTGCCGGTTCAGCAGATGCATTTGAGCGCAATGTTGAGTTTGAATACAACCGAAACGGTGAGCGCTACCAATTTTTACGTTGGGGTCAAAACGCTTTTGATGACTTTAAAGTAGTTCCGCCGGGCACAGGAATTGTGCACCAGGTAAACATTGAATACCTAGCGCGTACAGTGATGGCTCGTGAAGTAAATGGTGAGCTTCAGGCTTACCCAGATAGCTGTGTTGGTACAGACTCGCACACCACAATGGTTAACGGCCTAGGCGTTCTTGGCTGGGGAGTTGGTGGAATCGAAGCAGAGGCGGCCATGTTGGGCCAGCCAGTTTCAATGCTGATTCCTAAGGTCGTGGGCTTTAAGTTGACCGGTCAAATTTCTACCGGTGTCACAGCAACTGACGTTGTGTTGACCATCACCGAGATTCTTAGAAAGCACGGTGTAGTAGGAAAATTTGTTGAGTTCTACGGCGCAGGTGTAACTTCAGTTCCGTTAGCCAACCGCGCCACCATTGGAAACATGAGTCCAGAGTTTGGTTCAACAGCAGCCATGTTCCCAATCGACGATGTCACTTTGGATTACCTTCGCGTTACCGGACGCTCTCAAGAGCAAATTGATTTGGTAGAGGCTTATGCAAAGGCCCAGGGGCTATGGCACGATCCAAGCATTGAGCCGCGATTCAGCGAATACCTTGAATTAGATCTTTCGACCGTTGTGCCTTCTATTGCGGGTCCAAAGCGTCCACAAGACCGAATCATTCTTAGCCAGGCAAAAGAATCATTTGAATCAGTTTTGCCAACCTATTCAGCTCAGGCTTCAAAGCCAACCGCGGTAAAAGGACAAGAATTTGCGATGGACAACGGTCACGTTGCAATCGCTTCAATTACCTCATGTACCAACACCTCAAATCCTTCTGTCATGTTGGCCGCAGGTTTGGTTGCGCGAAAAGCTGTTGCTAAAGGCCTAAAGGCCAAGCCATGGGTAAAGACATCGCTTGCGCCAGGTTCAAAAGTTGTGACTGAGTACTACAACAAGGCCGGATTGACCAAAGACCTTGATGCACTTGGTTTCAATTTGGTCGGCTATGGATGCGCGACCTGTATCGGAAACTCAGGCCCGCTATCAGATGAAATTTCTCAGGCAATCAACGATAACGACCTTGCTGTAACCGCGGTTCTCTCGGGAAACAGAAACTTTGAAGGCCGAATCAGCCCAGACGTGAAGATGAATTATTTGGCTTCGCCACCTTTGGTGATTGCATACGCGCTTGCCGGCACCATGGACTTTGATTTTGAAAAAGATTCTCTTGGTATTGGCTCAGATGGAAACGATGTTTTCCTGAAAGACATTTGGCCAAGTGCTGATGAAGTTCAGAAGACCATCGACGAGTCAATCAATTCAGATATGTTCAAAACACAGTACGCGGGTGTATTTGAAGGAGACGACCGATGGAAGTCACTTCCTACTCCAAAGGGTGCTGTGTTTGAGTGGGATCCAAAGTCAACCTATGTGCGCAAACCGCCTTACTTTGACGGCATGAAGAAAACCCCAGATGCGGTAAAAGACATCAAGGCTGCACGTGTTCTTGCAAAACTTGGTGACTCAGTTACAACTGATCACATCAGTCCAGCAGGTTCAATAAAGGTAGATTCACCTGCTGGCCAGTACCTAACCGAACACGGCATATCGCGAGTGGACTTCAACAGCTACGGCTCCAGGCGAGGCAACCACGAAGTAATGATTCGTGGAACTTTCGCGAACATTCGTTTGCGCAACCAGCTTTTAAATGACGTTGAGGGTGGTTACACCCGCGACTTTACAAAGGTTGATGGCCCTCAGTCGTTCATCTACGATGCATCAAGCAACTACCAAGCTGAGGGAACTCCTCTGGTGATTCTTGGTGGGAAAGAATACGGTTCGGGTTCATCGCGCGACTGGGCTGCAAAGGGCACAAGCCTGCTTGGTGTGCGTGCGGTGATTACAGAAAGCTTCGAGAGAATTCACCGAAGCAACCTAATTGGTATGGGTGTGCTTCCGTTGCAGTTCCCTGCAGGCCAAAACGCCGAGTCTTTGGGTCTAGATGGAACTGAAGAATTCGAGATCACTGGCATCGAGGAGCTAAATAACGGCGTGACGCCGAAGACCGTTCGCGTAGTTGCAAGGCCGTCATCCCACTCGTCTTCAAATAAGTCTGTAGTGGAATTTGATGCGGTAGTTCGCATTGATACGCCAGGTGAAGCTGATTACTACCGCAACGGTGGAATTCTTCAGTATGTACTTCGAAGCCTCGTGGCCTAATCAAGGAATAGCTACAACAAGGTTTGAGTTGGAACTGAAATGAGTATGCTCAGTGGCATCAAGGGTCCTAGAGACCTAGATTCGCTGAACCCTCAGCAGCTAGTCGCTTTGTGTTCAGACATTCGCAAAGACCTAGTTGCTGCAGTCGCCAAGACTGGTGGGCATCTAGGGCCTAATTTGGGCGTGGTCGAGACAACGGTGGCTATTCACCGTGTTTTTCATTCACCTAAAGACTCCATCGTTTTCGACACCGGGCACCAGTCATATGTGCACAAAATGCTCACCGGGCGCAGCGATCTATCAACTCTCAGGCAAAAAGATGGCATCGCCGGTTACCCGCAGAGAGGCGAATCTGAACACGACATAGTAGAGAGCTCTCATGCATCTTCTTCTCTGTCATGGGCCGATGGAATCGCTAAGGCGTATAAACTCACCGGGCAGAATGATCGTTATGTAGTTGCCGTAATTGGCGATGGAGCACTTACCGGGGGAATGGCCTGGGAAGCCCTGAATAATATTTCTGACGACAACGACAGGAAGCTCGTTATCGTTGTCAACGACAACGGCCGAAGCTATGCGCCAACTATTGGTGGCTTGGCTAGATATCTCAACGACGTTAGAACGGCAAAGAACTATCGCCGTCTTTATAAATTGAGCAAAAAGATGTTCTACAAAATGGGTCTTCTTGGCAGGTTGTTTTATTCGGCAGCTCGTGGAGCAGGCAAGGGTCTACTTTCAACATTCGCGCCTCAGGGAATGTTTCCAAATCTAGACATTAAGTACATCGGCCCTGTTGATGGTCATGATTTGGCAGCAATGGAGCAGGCATTGCGTCAAGCTAGAAAGTACGCAAGCCCGGTTATTGTTCACGCCATCACCCAAAAGGGCCACGGGTTTAACCCTGCCATGCTCAATGAAGACGATCAATTCCATGCAGTCGGCAAAATAAACCCCAATACCGGCGAGTCTTTAGAAGAGTCAAGCCCCGAAACCTGGACTGGGGCATTTGGTGATGAGTTAGTGAAAATTGCCTCTAGGCGGCCTGACATTGTTGGCATAACCGGGGCAATGCTAATTCCAGTTGGCTTAGACAAATTTGCCAAAACTTTTCCCGATCGAGTTTTTGACGTTGGCATAGCCGAGCAACACGCAGTTACCTCTGCGGCCGGTATGGCGTTTGGTGGTTTGCACCCTGTTGTTGCCGTGTACGCAACCTTCATGAATCGTGCACTTGATCAGGTTCTCATGGATGTTGCTCTGCATAAGGCCGGAGTCACATTCGTGCTTGATCGTGCAGGCGTCACCGGCCCCGACGGCGCGAGCCACCATGGAATGTGGGATCTTTCGCTATTGCAGATCGTTCCGGGCATCCGAATTGCTTCGCCTCGCGATGCGCAGACTCTTCGAGAAGAACTTAATGAGGCAGTCGATATCAAAGACGCTCCAACTGTTCTACGTTTTTCAAAGGGTTCAGTTGGTGATGAGATTAAAGCCATCAGACGAACTGCCGATGGGGTAGACGTTCTTAGGGAGTCTGCAAGCAAGGACGTATTGATTCTTTGCGTTGGCTCCATGGCTTCTGTAGGCCTTAGTGTTTCAGATTTGTTGGCTGCTCAGGGTATTGGTTCAACTGTAATTGACCCGCGCTGGGTTGTTCCGGTATCTAAATCAGTAATCGATTTCTCTGCTCAGCATCGTCTCGTAATCACGATAGAAGATGGCATCAAGGTAGGTGGAATCGGCACCAGAGTGCGTCAAGACATGCGCGCGGCTCAGGTAGATACTGCACTTACCGAGGTTGGACTTCCAGACGAGTTTTTGGAGCATGCCACCCGAAATGAAATTATGGAACGCGTAGGGCTTACGGCTCAATCTATTTCCCGAGACATTGTTGCCCAGGTTGTTGGGTCAAGAATTCCTCACGCGAGACCAATTGATCAGCTAGATGAGGCTAAGCACCCTCAGCCATAGTTTTCTCCTCAGCGTCATCCGCAGACTGGGGGTTGTTGAAGGCCTCCGCCAAGGCAGCTGCAGTTAGCTCTATCTGCCATTCTCTAGCTCCGAGGTTGGATAGAAATTCAGCTACCGATGTTGTTGTCACTTCTTTTGGCGGCTGAAAACAAAGTTGTCTAAGAAAGTCTGGGGTCAGTAGGTTCTCAACTGGAAGCAAATGTTTTGTTGAAAGTTCAGCCATCACGGGCTTTGCAATCTTGTGTCTAGCTTCAGCTTCTGGGAAGCGATTTGCCCAGGTGCGGTGATTTGGAACTCCTACATGAGGCAACCTTATGGGTGGCAGATCTCTAGTGTTCAAGCCTTCACTTAGGGCAGCCCACCAGGTGTCTAGATACGATCTAGAAGCCCTACCCGAGAAAGATTTTGATGCTGCAAGTTCAGGTCTTGATTTCACTGGACTTGCGGCCAAGCCAACTATCGAGCTGTCTGGAATTAGGCGCCCAGGGGACACATCAAGTTTCTCAGCAAGAGCTTCTCTTGCCTTCCACAGTTCTCTTGCAATGGCTAGTGACCTCGCGTCCTTGACTTCATGCATTCCAGTCATGCCGCGCCAACGATCAATCTTTGGTTCTTTAGAGGGCATGCTTGCAACTTTTGCAAACTCTTGCGCAGCCCAAGCTGATTTACCTTGCTCTTCTAGCGAATTAGCGACACCCGCTCGCAATTCAATAAGTACGTCTACGTCAAGGGCTGCATAATTCAACCAGTCTGCGTGCAGGGGTCTGATGCTCCAATCAACGGCGGAGTGCTCTTTGGCCAGTTTGACTTTTAGAAAATGTTCAGTGACCGCTCCAAGTCCAACTCGTGGAAGACCGGCAATTCTTGATCCAAGTTCTGTGTCAAAAAGGCTTGTGGGGTAAATTCCCAGCTCACGAAGGCACGGCAGATCTTGGCTTGCGGCGTGCAAAATCCACTCGTCGCTCTTTAGAAGCAGGGCAAGGTCTTTGAAAGAGTCTTCGCCAAAAGAATCTTTGACCGAAATTGGATCAATTAGATAAATTGGAGAACCCTGTCGATGAACCTGTATTAGGTATGCGCGTTGACTGTATTTGAAACCAGATGCCCGCTCTGCATCTAAGGCAAATGGCCCTATGCATTTTGAAAGAGTAGCAACCGCTTCGTCTAATTGTGTCTTCGTCTCAACAAGAGTGACGCTTGAAACCCTTGGCTTGTTTAGAAGGGGAAGTTCCGGTGCGTCGTCTTGGGTCATCGAGAAATGCCAAGGCTGGTAACTCCCGAAGGCAAATTTGGGAATCCAGACATAATGCAAACAAGATCCTGCCAAGCCTCTAGGTGAGCCGCAGCATTTGTGTTGATTGGTGACCAGGAAGCCCTGATTTCTAGTTCAGCGTGATCGCTCTGGTTGCTGAGGGCCCCATACCCCGACGAAATGATTCTTGTGGCTGTTCCGGCCTCGGCAATAAAGTCGGCATGTCTATTCTGAAGCGCTTCTGTTAGCCAAGCCCAAGCTACGTCTGAGATTAATTCATCAGCACCGATGTTTGTTTCCAGTGGGGACTTAGCAAAGGTTATAACTCTGAATCTGGAGTGCCAAGGCTCAGGTTCATCCTGATCCCATAGAAGCACAAAACGGCCAGTGCCTAGGTCTGAGGCAACATCAGTGGCGCTTGCATCTACGTTAGCCGAGAACGCTACCTCAAACTTGGCAAGTTTTCCCGGTGCAGCAATTTGTTCGATTATTAGCTCGTCGCGAACTGATGAACTGCGAAGTGACTCCATGGCAAGCAGAAACTCTGCCGGAGCGCCTTCGGGTACTTCAAAC
This sequence comes from Actinomycetota bacterium, assembly GCA_039805425.1. Classification (GTDB taxonomy): domain Bacteria; phylum Actinomycetota; class Actinomycetes; order Actinomycetales; family Microbacteriaceae; genus Rhodoluna. Next base: position 16,201 of record JBDLUH010000005.1, on the reverse strand, counting down.
TCAATCATTTGAATAAGGTTAAAGGCTTTGCGGTTTACCGCTTGGTTGCCACGCCGTTTTAGGCAGTGACACTCCACCTAGTTACCCTATTGGATCCAATAACTGCATCATCTAGCAGCGTGGCGCCCTTAAGCGCAGGGCTTAGAACAAGCAGAAGCTGTTTAGGGTCTACAGAACCTTGGTTTTCAACATTTGCAATATTCAAAATCACCGATATTGGCCCCGTTTGGGTGCTGAGCGAGTGCAGAAGAGATGGGCCACCCTCGAATAGAAACCGCGAATAGCCTTGCTCGTTCAGGTAGCTGGTTAATTCTGAGAAAAGTGCCTCCTGAGTTGGCTCAAAAACCTGATTCGTAAATGTTCCTGGGTTCACAAAGAGCGGCAATTCAGCCAATGACTCTGGTTTTTTAGTAATCACCGTTATGGGTGCAAACCTGGATGGGCGATAGTTTTCGGCCCTTGCTGTTGCGCCAGTTGTTACAATTACGTCTGCCTTTTCACGCAGGCTCATTAGCAGACTCAGATCTCCACTATCTCCAAGATTTGCAGATGAACCATTTTCATCCACATGTCTACCGTTCGAATCAACCACGTAAGTTGCCAACCAGCCGGCCCAAACAGGAACAAGTTCCGCAAACGCGTTGAATTCTTGACCTGGGTCGACGTCGACGTATCTCAAGTTATCGCTTTTCAGCAACCTGTCTTTTTATTCGAGCAAGCATTCCACGCATTCCACGCATTCTTAGCGGTGATACGGCTTCGCTCAACCCGATACGAGACGGAAAGTCATCATCGATGGCCAAAGCTTTTTCAACGGGAAGGCCATCAATTACCGCATGCAAAATGCTCGCAAAGCCACGAGTTGTTGGCGCCTCTTCGGGAGCAGTGAAAAACAGGTGAACGGTTTCGTCAGTAACCTCAACGAAAAGATAAATAGGGGATTGGCATTCTTCAACGCGCTCTAGTAGATCTGGGTGGTTTAAGTATCGAGCAGGCAAGGTTGGCAGATTTTCGCTGAATTCCAAGAGCAAGTTCAGGCGGTCTTTAACGGCTAAAGATTGAAAATCTTCAACCAAAGATTCCACTGTTTCTGTTGCCATTAACGTCTTGCCGCCGGTGCTGTTCCTGGCTCGATGCCTTTGACGATTGGCACCCCAACAAGGCTGCCCCACTCGGTCCATGAGCCGTCGTAATTTCTTACATTTTCGAAACCAAGTAGATAGTTCAAAACAAACCACGTGTGGCTTGAACGCTCACCAATTCGGCAGTAGGCAATAACATCATCGCCTTTTCTTAGACCCGCACCATCAAGATAGATCTCTTCGAGCTCTTTGCGAGACTTGAATACTCCGTTTTCACCTGCTGCTTTTGCCCATGGAACAGACGCAGCGCTAGGAATGTGTCCGCCTCTAAGTGCACCTTCATCTGGGTAAGCAGGCATGTGGGTTCGCTCACCGGTGTACTCCTCTGTTGACCTGACATCAATTAGAGGATTACCAAAGTGAGCTAAAACGTCGTCGCGAAATGCTCTCAGCGTTGAGTCATCTCTCTCTGGCAACGGATAATCTGCGATTTCTCGCTCCTGCACGGCTTTAACTAGTTCACGGCCTTCGGCGATCCATTTGTCTCGGCCGCCATCTAATAGGCGTACGTCATTGTGGCCAAACAGTTTGAATACCCATAGGGCGTATGACGCCCACCAATTTGATTTATCCCCATAAAGAATGACCGTGTCTTCGGCTGAAATGCCCTTTACGTCCATGAGCGCTTTAAAAGCCTCATTTGAGACGTAGTCTCGAGTTATTGGATCATTTAGGTCGGTGTGCCAATCGATTTTGACAGCTCCAGCAATGTGCCCAATCTCATAAAGCAAGACGTCTTCGTCAGACTCAACTACAACTAGTCCATCTCGGTTGAGATTGGCTGCCAACCATTCGGTGGATACCAAAACGCCTTGGGTGGCATATTCGTCGAATTTCTCATTGGTGTCGAACTCTATTGGCATGTTTTAGCGATTCCTTCTTAGTTTGAAGCCTTCATCAACTAGGTTAACTCAAGAAGGCGATACATCCAACGGCTAGGTAATAATTGGCAATTCAGAGGTCTAAATACGGCACATTGGTAGCCGTGCACCCTCAGGCCACCGTTTCGCAACTACTAGCCGAATTGGTTCCCCCTAGGGAGTTTGAGGCGGCCACCTTTTTGAACTACGTTCCGCACAGCGAATACCCTAGCCAGGCCCACGTTCAGCAAGCTGCCCAATTCTTTGCTCGGGGAAAGGTATCAAAGAGATTATTTGGCAAATCTTTGACCCCTGCACCTGGTATCTACCTTGATGGTGGTTTTGGAGTTGGTAAGACCCACCTTCTTGCAGCGGTATGGCACGAATTCAAAGGCCGTAAGGCTTTCGGAAGCTTCATTTCTTACACCAGCCTTATTGGCGCACTTGGGTTCTCTGAAGCTGTGCAAGCCCTTGCCAAGTTTGAACTAATTTGCATCGATGAGTTTGAGCTGGATGATCCGGGCGACACAATGATGATGTCGAGATTACTGAATGAACTCACCGTAAAAGGGGTTAGGTTCGCTGCAACAAGTAACACCCCACCCAATGCTTTGGGCGAGGGGCGCTTTGCGGCATCGGATTTCACTCGTGAGATTCATGGAATTGCCAACCAGTTCGAGATGCTTCGCATCGACGGTGAAGATCACAGGCATCGCCCTCTTTCAGTGGATTCTCGTTCGCTTACGCTTGAAGACTTAGAACTCTGGTTGGCTAATTTTGACTCAGAGACCACGGCTGTTGATGATTTTGATGAACTGCTAAGACATCTATCTTCTATTCACCCATCTAAGTATGGAAGGTTGCTTCAGGGCGTCAAGACTCTGGCACTTATGAATTGCCACGTGTTGCAAAATCAGGTAGACGCCTTGCGTTTTGTAGCATTCGTAGATCGCGCCTACGAGGCGCAACTTAAAATACGGGGCTCCGGGCATCCAATTACAGAGCTTTTTTCAACTGAGTACCTTTCTGGTGGCTATAGAAAGAAGTATTTAAGGGCTGTTTCGCGCCTAGGCGCGATGTCTGAGTAAAGAGACCTTTTACAAACACGAAACATTTCCGGTCTAGACACGAAACCTTTCAGCGCCAAACTCTCTATTAGTGGCCAGACCTTTCTGGCTTCAATTTGTTTTCTTAGAGAGAGGTAAACAAGTGGATCAGGGAAATACCGCTTTTGTGCTCATTTCAGCAGCACTAGTTCTACTTATGACACCAGGTTTGGCATTCTTCTACGGAGGAATGGTTAAGGCCAAGAGCGTTGTCAGCATGATGATGCTTAGCTTTGGATCGCTGGGGCTTATCGCAGTCCTTTGGGTTCTATACGGATATGCAATTTCATTCTCAAATGGTGGCACCGACACATTTATTGGAATCGACGGTTGGTTCGGTATCGATACATCCTTCTTGGGCTTGACAGCTCAGGTAGCTGATGCGGCGGCCCCGGCTGGTGCTTATCCGACTATGGCCTTCGTGGCCTTCCAAGCAACCTTCGCGATCATTACCGTAGCTCTGATTTCTGGAGCAATTGCCGACCGTGCCAAGTTTGGTGCTTGGATGGTATTCGCTGGAGTCTGGGCCACTTTGGTTTACTTCCCGGTTGCTAACTGGGTATTCAACTTCACCCTTGCAGACGGCAAAGTAGTTGATGGTGGTTGGATTGTTTATGGCCTTGGTGTTATTGACTTCGCTGGAGGAACTGCCGTTCACATTAATGCTGGTGCTGCAGGTCTTGCCTTGGCCATTGTGCTTGGTAAGCGCTTCGGCTTTAGCAAGGGAATCACACAGCCTCACAATGTGCCTCTGACTCTTCTTGGTGTTGCACTTCTTTGGTTCGGCTGGTTTGGTTTCAACGCCGGCTCTGAGCTAGCTGCTGATGGAATAGCGTCAATCGCTTTCATCAACACTCTTGCCGCTCCAGCTGCAGCCATGCTTGGTTGGATCTTGGTCGAGAAAATGAAGCACGGTAAAGCAACTTCAATTGGTGCTGGTTCTGGCGCGATTGCCGGTTTGGTTGCAATTACACCTGCATGTGCATCACTTGACCCGGTCTATGCAATTCTTCTTGGCCTAGTTGCGGGTGCCTTGTGTGCCCTTGCAGTAGACCTAAAGTTCACCTTCGGCTTTGACGACTCGCTTGACGTTGTTGGAATTCACCTGGTTGGTGGAATCGTTGGAACGCTTTGGATTGGTATCTTTGGAAACGGCGTTGGTGCAGCATTCGGAAACGGATGGGGCCAGTTTGGAGCCCAGGCACTGGGTGCTGGTGCAGTATTGGTTTACAGCTTCGTCATGGCATTGATTATTGGATTCGTGATTGAAAAGACAATTGGATTCCGAGTCAAGGCTCAAGATGAAATCGCTGGCATTGACACCGTAGTTCACGGTGAAGAGGCTTATGCGTTTGGTGCAGACCGCGGCTAAACAATAGTTCTAGCCAAGGGGAGGAGCTCGCAAGGGCTCCTCCTTTTGGCGCGTTTGAAAGAGAGATAAAGATGGCACATCAAAACACCACGATGTTTTTGATTATTTGCTCGGCGATGGTTCTTTTCATGACTCCCGGACTGGCGTTTTTTTACGGCGGTTTAGTGCGCGCTTCAAGCGTTGTCAGCATGATGATGATGAGTTTCGGTTCACTCGCTCTCATTGGCGTTATGTGGGTTGTCTTTGGTTACGCCATGTCATTTGGGGCGGCCGGGTCTGGAAATTTCATTGGCATAGACGGGGTTTTTGGACTTGATCTAAACAAAATTTTTCTCGCAGACGTAATAGCTCAAGCTAAAGAGGGCGACGGATTCGGGTTGGCATTCGCAGGATTCCAAGGCACCTTCGCCATCATCACCGTTGCCTTAATCTCTGGCGCCATTGCAGACCGTGCAAAGTTCGGCTCTTGGATGCTCTTCGGATCGCTGTGGGCGATTGTGGTTTACTTTCCAGTTGCAGGCTGGGTCTTCAATTTCACGGTCGAAAATGGGAAAGTAATTGACGGTGGCTGGTTGGTCTACAACATTGGCGTTATGGACTTCGCCGGCGGAACCGTAGTTGAGATTGCTTCAGGTGCTTCAGCATTGGCACTGGCGCTGGTAGTTGGTAAACGGTTTGGATTCACCAAAGGCATGCATGCGCCGCACAACGTGCCACTTACCCTTATCGGCGCCGCTATCCTTTGGTTCGGTTGGTTTGGTTTTAACGCTGGTTCGGAATTGGCTGCCGATGGAATTGCTGCCTTGGCATTTATCAACACTCTGGCTGCTCCGGTTGGGGCAATGTTGAGTTGGATTGCTTACGAGCAAATCGTGCACAAAAAACCTACTTCGATTGGTGCCGCGTCGGGAGCAGTATCAGGTCTTGTTGCCATCACACCTTCTTGCGCATATCTGGATCCAATCTTTGCGCTTTTGCTAGGTCTAATTGTTGGTGTCGTGTGCGCCTTAGCAGTTGAACTTAAGTATTTGCTTGGCTTCGACGACTCATTGGACGTTGTTGGAATTCACCTTGTAGGTGGCTTGGTTGGAACTCTCTACATAGGCCTGTTCGGTAAGGGTGTTGGTCTGTTCTTTGGCTACGGTTTTGATCAACTAGGAAAGCAGGCAATTGGGGCTGCTGTGGTCTTGGTGTTCGCATTCACAGCGTCTTACCTTCTTGGTCTTGCCATACAGAAAACCATTGGTTTCCGAGTAACCAGCACCGATGAAATAGCTGGTGTCGATAATGTATTGCACGGTGAAACCGCATACTCAGAGGCAGACCCTAGATGGTCTTGGAAGGGATAGACAGCCGTGCAGAAGTTTGCGATGAAAAGAAATTTCGGTTAGAGTAGCCAAGTCTTGGAAACAAGACATGCGGATGTGGCTCAGTTGGTAGAGCACAACCTTGCCAAGGTTGGGGTCGCGAGTTCGAATCTCGTCATCCGCTCGCATTAGGGCGTAAGCCTCGCAAAAGCATGGTGGAGTGGCTGAGCGGCCCAAAGCAACAGCCTGCAAAGCTGTAAACCCACGGGTTCAAATCCCGTCTCCACCTCCATAACAAAAGTTCTGGGTTTACGAATCTAGATCTAGCAACGGTCGATTGGCGCAGCGGTAGCGCACTTCCTTGACATGGAAGGGGTCACTGGTTCGATCCCAGTATCGACCACCATAGTTTCTAAAGTTTGAGAGTTGCAGCGGTAGCCGCAAGTGAAGCAGCCGCCTTTTTAGGGTCATCAGACAATTTGGTTCCAAAACTTGGAATCATTTTTTGAATTTCTGTTTTCCAGGTCACGAATTCTTTTGCAAAACTTCGCTCAATTACCTGAAGCATCACAAATACCGCTGTTGATGCACCGGGCGAGGCTCCTAAGAGACCAGAAATGGTTCCGTCTCTCGATGTGATTACCTCGGTACCAAATTGAAGCACTCCACCTTTTACTGAGTCTTTCTTAATCACCTGTGCGCGTTGGCCAGCGTTTAGTAGTTGCCAATCTTCGGCTTTTGCGCTGGGCATAAATTCCTGCAGTGACTCGAACTTTCGCGCTTTCGTCTTTAGCAATTCGCCAATCAAGTATTTGACTAAAGAAAAATTGGTGAGGGCAACTGAAAGGTATGGAATTAAATTTCCTGGCCTCAGGGAAGCTGGCAAATCAAAAATGCTTCCATTTTTCAAGAATTTTGGATTGGCAGTTGCATAAGGTCCGAACAGCAAGGAAGCTTTTCCGTTAACAACACGCGTATCTAGATGAGGAACAGACATAGGTGGGGCGCCAACAGAAGCTTGGCTATAAACCTTTGCTTTGTGCTGCGAGACCAACTTTGGATTGTCTGTTCTGAGCCACTGGCCGCCAACCGGAAAAGTTCCGTAGCCTTTTGCTTCTGCAATTCCAGATTTCTGCAGAAGCCTAAGGGCCCAGCCACCGGCGCCGACAAAAACAAATTTTGCACTTAGGTAATCAGTGTTTGAAGTGGATGTGTTCTTAACCTTTAGGTTCCAGCTGCCATCGTTGTTGCGATTCACATCTTTAATCTCACTGTTCGTGTTTACAGTGACGCCATTCTTTCGAAGGTAATCAAACATTTGCACGGTGATGGCACCAAAATCAACGTCTGTACCGCTTGCGATTCTGGTTGCCGCTATTGGTTCGTCGCTGATGCGACCTTTGATAAGTAGGGGTGCCCACTCGGCAATCTTGCGAGGGTCTTCGGAATACTCCATGCCTGCAAAAAGAGGTTGGCTGCTAAGGCTTTCGAAGCGACGCCTTAAGTAGTCAACGTCTTTAGCGCCTTTAACAAAGGTCATGTGTGGGGTGGCATTGATAAAAGAAGAGGGTTCTTTCAAGACACCAATTTCAACTAGATGAGACCAGAACTGGCGCGAAAGTTGGAATTGCTCGTTGATTGCCACTGCTTTTGCTGGGTTGGGCAAGCTGCCATCTTTGCTATCTGGCATGTAGTTGAGTTCGCATAGCGCGGCGTGCCCAGTACCTGCGTTATTCCAGGGGTTGCTGCTTTCAATTGCGACGCCCTCTAGGCGCTCAAAAACCGCTATTTCTAATCCCGGGTTGAGAAGTTTAAGAAAGGTGCCCAGGGTAGCGCTCATGATGCCGCCACCAATTAGCGCTATGTCAATGTTCTTCTTCGAATTCACAGGACCAGCATAACTTGGTCGCAACCTAGATAGCGGTTCCAACCATTTGACCAATGGCATATGTGACGCCCATTGTTAGTAGGCTCACGGCTACATTTCTTAGAATCGCTGCGCCTGATCTAGCCCCACCAATTTTGGCACCAACATAACCAGTTACAGCCAGAGACGCCACTACAGCAGCAACGGTTACCTGAATTCGGTAATCAACCCAAGGGCCGGTTACAGCAAGTAAGGGAAGTAGCGAACCACCAGCGAAAGCAACGAAAGAGGCAAACGCAGCCTGCCCAGGGCTAGCGTGTTTTTCACTGTCAATACCAAGTTCAGCCTCAGCATGCGCTTTTAGTGCATCCTTTGCTGTTAGTTCTTTGGCCACTTTTGTAGCAAGTTCTAACGACATGCCTTTTTGTTCGTAGAACCAGGCCAGTTCACGAAGTTCGCCCTCTGGATCTTCAGAAAGTTCCCGACGCTCCTTTTCGATAGCGGCCTTCTCGCTATCTTTTTGGGCACTAACTGATGTGTACTCTCCGCCGGCCATGGAAATCGAGCCTGCAACTAGACCTGCTACTCCGGCTACGAGAATGGCTCCTGAATCGGTGGTGGCTCCAGCCACTCCCATTACCAAACCGGCTGTAGATACGATTCCGTCGTTGGCCCCAAGAACACCCGCCCTAAGCCAATTGAGTTTGGCCGCCATAACGCTGCGTTGAAACTCTTGGTTAGCCATGACGGCCTCATCGAGCTTGACGATCTTTGGTTTGGTCATATTTCAGAAAAATAGCACAATCAACCGATAAGACAGTCAGGCTCGCAGGCCTCTCGCGGATAGTATTAGAGCAATATTCGAAGCAAATTGAGGTTTTTGTGTCTTCTCTGAACGTAGTCGTAGACGGCTCTGCCATGGCTGTTGATATCGGTGCCGATGGTTTCAAACTATTCACCGATCGCGCAATCGTGGCGATGCGAGTAAACGGCGAGCTTAGGGACCTAGCCCACAAACTCTCATCAGGTGACAACGTAGAAGGCGTTCTTATTTCGAGCGACGACGGCCTCGACATTCTGCGTCACTCAACCGCACATGTTCTGGCGCAGGCCGTGCAGAGCATAAATCCCGAGGCAAAACTAGGCATTGGCCCACCAATCAAAGACGGTTTTTATTACGACTTTGATGTTGAGAATTCGTTCACGCCAGAAGACCTAAAGAGCCTTGAAAAGGCAATGCAGAAAATTGTTCAATCAGGTCAACGCTTTATTCGCAGGGTAACCAACGATGGCGATGCTCGCGTTGAACTATCGGGAGAGCCTTATAAGTTGGAATTGATTGGGCTCAAGGGCTCAGACCTTGGTGAAGGCGGCGCAGAGGTAGGTTCCGGCGATCTAACTATTTATGACAACGTAGATCCACAATCGGGTGAAACCATTTGGCGCGATCTATGCCGGGGTCCACACTTGCCAAACACAAGAATGATCGGCAGCGGTTTTGCACTGACCCGCGTTGCATCTGCTTATTGGCGAGGAAACGAAAACAACAAGCAGCTTCAGCGCGTTTATGGAACCGCTTGGCCAACTAAAGACGAGTTGCGTGCGCACCAAGAGCGTTTAGAAGAGGCAGCCAAAAGAGATCACAGGCGACTTGGTGTTGACCTAGACCTTTTCTCGTTTCCCGAAGAGATAGGGTCGGGCCTCGCCGTATTCCATCCAAAGGGTGGCATCATGCGCAAGGTGATGGAGGACTACTCCCGAAAGCGTCACGAAGAATCTGGCTATGACTTCGTCTACTCACCACATATCTCTAAGAGCAACCTTTTTGAAATCTCTGGGCATCTTCAAACCTACGCCGATGGCATGTTTCCGCCGATTCGCATGGACGAAGAGTTAGACGAAGACGGCAATGTAAAAAAAGTTGGGCAAGATTACTATCTGAAACCAATGAACTGCCCGTTCCACATTCTTATTTATCGCAGCCAGCCACGGTCATACCGTGATCTTCCGCTCAGAATGTTTGAGTTTGGGACTGTCTACAGAAATGAAAAGAGTGGCGTACTTCATGGACTAACAAGAGTTCGTGGATTAACCCAAGACGATGCTCACCTTTTTGTGACTCAAGAGAACATGAAGCAGGAACTTACTGACGTTCTTCAATTTGTGCTTAATCTGCTCAAGGACTACGGACTCAATGATTTCTATCTTGAGTTATCAACCAAGGAAGATGGAAATCCAAAGTTTGTTGGCAGCGATGAGATCTGGCAAACCGCAACCCAAACTTTGGAGCAGGTTGCTTCTGATTCAGGCCTAGAACTAGTTCCAGATCCGGGTGGGGCAGCTTTCTACGGACCAAAGATTTCGGTACAAGCCCGAGATGCAATTGGTCGCACTTGGCAAATGTCTACAATCCAGCTTGATTTCAATCTGCCGGAACGCTTTGACCTTGATTACACAACCCAAGACGGAACCAAGCAGCGCCCGGTTATGATTCACCGCGCACTTTTTGGCTCGGTTGAAAGATTCTTTGGTGTTCTAACAGAGCACTATGCCGGTCATTTTCCTCCTTGGCTTGCACCGGTACAGGTTGTTGCTGTACCAATTGCCGAAGCATTTTCTGAGTACCTGCACGGCGTTGTCTCTGAACTTCGCAAGAGCGGTGTGCGCGCGCAGGTAGATGACTCTGACGATCGCATGCAAAAGAAGATTCGCAATCACACAATGGCGAAGGTCCCTTTCATGCTCATCGCTGGCGAAAACGATCAAGCTGCCGGCGCAGTTTCATTTAGGTTCCGTGACGGATCTCAAGAGAACGGCATTCCAGTGGCTGAGGCGATTAGCCGAATTTTAGAAGCAATCGAATCAAAGATTCAGGTTTAGTCGATGGTCGGAGAATCGGTTCAATCCTCTGCAGAGTTGCCGGGTGTTCCTAACGCGTTTCAGCATCTTTGGACTCCACACCGATTGGTATACATTCAGCACGGGCAGCAACCCGCAGCCGAGGATTGCCCATTTTGTCTAGCAGTAGATAAGCCAGACGAAGAGAGTCTGATTGTGCACCGTGGTGAACATGCTTACGTGTTGCTCAACCTGTTTCCGTATAACTCTGGCCACATGCTTATATGCCCGTATCGTCACATTGCTACCTATGACCAAGCATCTGCTGATGAAGTTGCTGAAATAGGCGCTTTGACGCAGCAAGCTATGAGGGTGCTCAAAGCCGTATCTGGTTCGCACGGATTCAACATAGGCATGAATCAAGGGGAAGTAGCCGGGGCTGGAATCGCCGGCCACTTGCATCAGCACATTGTGCCTCGCTGGAAAAACGATGCCAATTTTTTCCCAATTATTGCCGAGACCAAAGCGTTGCCAAGATTGCTGGGCGAGGTTCGCCAAGACATTGCCGCCGCTTGGGAATCTGTTTCAAAAAGTTAAGTTCGTGCATCTGGCTGGGCGTAGACTTGATACATGAGCGATTCTCAGACTTCTAAATCAACACCCCTTGTAAAGCGCGGCCTTGCCGAGATGATGAAGGGCGGCGTCATCATGGACGTCGTAACTCCAGAACAAGCAAAGATTGCCGAGGGCGCCGGAGCCGTTGCGGTTATGGCCCTTGAGCGTGTGCCGGCCGATATTCGTGCCCAGGGCGGCGTGTCAAGAATGTCAGATCCTGACATGATCGACGGAATCATAAGTGCCGTCTCAATTCCAGTTATGGCAAAAGCGCGCATTGGCCACTTTGTTGAAGCTCAAATTCTGCAGGCCCTGAAAGTTGACTACATTGACGAGTCAGAAGTTCTTAGTCCGGCTGACTATGTGAACCACATCGATAAGTGGAAGTTTGATGTTCCATTTGTTTGTGGTGCTACAAACCTTGGAGAGGCTCTTCGCCGTATTACTGAGGGTGCTGCCATGATTCGCTCAAAGGGCGAAGCCGGAACCGGTGACGTGTCAGAAGCTATGAAGCACATTCGAACAATATCTGGCGAGATTCGCGCATTAGCCGCTAAGAGTCGCGATGAGCTTTATGTTGCTGCCAAAGAACTGCAGGCCCCATATGAGCTAGTGCTTGAGGTTGCAAAGACTGGCAAATTACCTGTTGTGATGTTCGTTGCAGGTGGTGTAGCTACGCCAGCCGATGCTGCTTTGATGATGCAGTTGGGTGCCGATGGCGTCTTTGTTGGTTCAGGAATTTTCAAGTCAGGTAATCCGGCCGAACGAGCCAAGGCAATCGTAAAGGCAACAACCTTCTACAACGACCCAGACGTTTTGGCTCAGGTTAGTCGTGGTCTTGGTGAGGCTATGGTCGGTATCAATGTTTCAGATCTTCCTGCTCCTCACCGTTTGGCCGAACGCGGCTGGTAGTAAATGCCAATTGGCGTTTTAGCTCTGCAGGGCGATTTCCGAGAGCACATTCATACTCTTTTGCAATGCGGGGAGCAGGCAGTTGAGGTTAGAACGCTTGCTGATTTAAATCGCTGCGACGCTTTGATAATTCCTGGTGGCGAGTCAACTACCATTCAGAAACTGGCTACGAATTATGGTCTGTTCGGGCCAATTCAGAAAAAGATAGCCAGCGGGTTCCCTGTCTTCGGAACCTGCGCTGGCCTAATAATGCTCGCTGACGGGATATTGGACGGGGTCGAAGGTCAAAAAGGGTTCGGCGGTTTAGACATCTCTGTTCGTAGAAATGCATTTGGGAATCAATTGGATTCATTCGAAACCGATTTGGCCTTCACGGGAATACATGGGCCAAAAATCCACGCTGCATTTATACGCGCACCGATAGTCGAGACTGTTGGGGAAAGCGTTCAAGTTCTTTCAACGCTTGATGATGGGCGAATAGTTGCAGTTAAGTCAGGAAACTTACTTGGTATCTCTTTTCATCCTGAGGTAACCGGTGAGAAGCGAATCCATCAATTTTTCCTTGACATGGTGTCAAAATCAAAAAACCAGATCTGAACGGTTTTTAGAGACTTCATCACTTGTAAATCTAGGTAATCTAGAGATAAACCTAATCAGATGAAATATCAGGAGCACTATGTCTGGCCACTCCAAATGGGCAACTACTAAGCACAAGAAAGCTGTGATTGACGGCCGCCGTGCGAAATTATTTGCCAAGCTAATTAAAAACATTGAAGTGGCAGCAAGAATAGGCGGCCCTGATATTGATGGAAACCCAACTCTCTATGATGCCATCCAAAAAGGCCGCAAGAGCTCTTTGCCAAATGACAACATCGAGAGAGCGGTTAAACGCGGCTCTGGTGTTGGCGCTGATGCCGTTGAGTACCAAAACATTTTGTATGAGGGCTACGGCCCAAATGGCGTCGCGATTCTCATTGAATGTCTTACCGATAACAAAAATAGGGCAGCAGCCGAAGTGAGACTTGCTGTCTCGCGCAACGGTGGGTCTATGGCAGATCCTGGAAGTGTTTCGTATCAGTTCGCAAGAAAAGGCGTCATAGTTGTTGCGAAGGCAGCCGGCACCACAGAGGACTCCATACTTGAAGCCGTGCTTGAGGTTGGCGTTGAAGATGTTGAGAGCCGCGATGAGCAGTTTGTGATCACAACCGATCCAAGTGACATGGTTGCGGTTCGTACAGCACTTCAGGCTGCCGGCATTGACTACGAAAGTGCCGATGTGGAGTTCGTATCATCTATGCCCTTGCAGGTAGACGCAGACACAGCAAGGAAGTCAATTGCCCTAATTGACGCGCTAGAAGATTCTGATGACGTTCAGAATGTTTATTCGAACCTAGACATCACGGCTGAGGTGTTGGCCGAATTAGAAAACGACTAAAGATTGAATACTCGCGTTCTTGGTGTTGACCCAGGTCTAACCAGATGCGGTGTTGGGGTCATCGAATTAGGCGCCTCGCGTAAAGTTAAGTTGATTTCTGTTGACACTTACAGAACTGATGCCAACATGGAACTCTCTGCGCGAATCGGAACACTTGGAAACCAAATTGAAAGCCTGATTGAGTTGACTCGGCCTCAGGCAATCGCAATTGAGCGCGTCTTTTCGCAACAGAACCTCCGAAGTGTTATGGGTGTTGCCCAGATTAGTGGCGTAGTTATGTTGCTCGCCCACAAACACAACATTCCCGTTTATCTGCACACTCCAAGTGAAGTAAAGGCCGCGGTAACCGGTTCGGGTCGTGCCAATAAGGCCCAAGTTGGAAACATGGTTGCTAAAATCCTTGGGCTTGATGAAGTTCCTAAACCGGCTGACGCCGCAGACAGCTTGGCAATTGCAATTTGCCACGCCTGGAAAAGCGCTGGCGGCACACTGCCAGAATCGGCGGCCATGACGCCGGCTCAAAAAGCATGGCAGGCTGCGGAGCAAGCTGCAACTGCGTCGAAGCGCCGCTAAAGCTTTACAACTCGTTAGTCTTGTCACGTGATTGCATCTTTGAGCGGAACCGTAGTTGCCATTGAAAATGGCAACACGATTGTTGATGTTTCAGGAGTAGGCTATCTCGTTCAGATAACTGCATCCACCTCAAAAACATTGAATCTCAGTGAATCCATTGTGCTTTTTACCTCGCTTGTGGTTCGCGAGGATGGTTTCACACTTTTCGGCTTTCTAAGCGCCGATGAACAGAAAATTTTTGATCTGCTCAGATCGGTCACAGGAGTAGGTCCAAAATCTGCTTTGGCAATTCTTGGAGATCTTTCTGTTGATCAAATTATTGACGCCGTTTCTAGTGAGAATGATTCTGTTTTTAGAGCTGTCTCTGGGGTTGGGCCCAAAACAGCAAAACTATTAATTCTCACTCTTTCGGGAAAGCTAGTTTCTAGCGGTGGCAATTCTGCAATTTCGAGCGCACCAGACCTATCGGCTGTTGTTTCCGCTCTGACCGGATTGGGTTGGAACGAGCGCATTGCCACTGATGCGGCCTCAAGGGCTAGCAAGGTTTTGGGTTTAAATACTCCCAGCAATGAACTTCTGAAACACGCGCTTGCAAGTTTTGGCGCTTCAAAGTCTGTTGGTGCCGCAGATGAGTGAACTAACTGAACCCTCTAACACTGAAGGGGAGTTAGCCTTCGAGTCGGCTCTGAGGCCAAAATCTCTAGGCGAATTCATTGGGCAAACCAAAGTTCGAAACCAGCTCAAACTGATTCTTGTCGCCGCTCACATGCAGGGCAGAACTGCCGATCACATATTGCTAGCCGGGCCACCGGGTCTTGGTAAGACAACGTTGGCCATGATTGTTGCCCATGAAAGCGGCAGGGCTCTCAGGCTTACCAGCGGCCCAACTATTCAGCATGCCGGTGATTTGGCGGCAATCTTAAGCTCGTTGGCTCCCGGTGAAGTTCTTTTTATCGATGAAATTCACAGAATGGCCCGCTCTGCCGAAGAAATGCTTTACCTAGCAATGGAAGATTTCCGAGTAGATGTGATGGTCGGCAAAGGACCAGGCGCAACGTCTATACCTCTTGAGATTTCCCCCTTTACCCTCGTGGGGGCAACCACGCGATCAGGAATGCTTCCAAGTCCACTTAGAGACCGCTTCGGTTTTATTGCCCACCTGGAGTTTTACGAAAACACTGAATTAGAAGAGGTGGTTAGCAGAGCGGCCACAAAGCTGGATGTTGAAATTCATCCACAGGCGCTGGTAGAGGTCGCAAAGCGAAGTCGCGGAACCCCCAGAATTGCGAACCGATTGCTTCGAAGAGTTCGAGATTTCGCCCTAGTGGCCGGTAAGCCAAGTATTGGTATCTTAGAAGCTACCCAGGCTCTGGAACTTTATGAAGTGGATGATCTTGGGCTTGATCGCCTTGACAGAGAAGTCATGAGTATTTTGGTCAACCGTTTTTCTGGTAAGCCGGTTGGTCTTTCAACCTTGGCAGTCGCCGTAGGTGAAGAACAAGACACAATTGAGGCCGTAGTGGAACCGTTTTTAGTGAGAATGGGGCTTATAGCCAGAACGGCGAGGGGTCGCCAAGCTACTGAACTGGGGTTCAAACACTTGGGTCAAACACCTACGGTTGCCCAGCTAGATGGGCTTGTTGACCTATAATCGAGTAGACGCCATAGGGCGTTTTTACTTTGTTTATCCCTCAAACGATAGGTTCACATGTCTCAGGACGTTTTCCTCGTAATTGCTCTTGCAGTTCTAATTGCCATGATGTTCATGAGCTCCCGCAAACGCAAGAAGCAAGCAGAAGCTCTTCTTTCAAGCGTGAAAGTTGGTTCATCTGTAGTTCTGCACAGCGGCATTGTAGGAACAGTTGTTTCTATTGATGGTGACCGAGCTATTATTGAGACGACTCCAGGAACCAAGATTGCTTTCTTGAAGGGCGCAATCCGCTCTGTTGATACCGCAGCTAAGCCAGCGGCAGAGAAATCCGTTGCAGCTAAGCCAGCGGCTAAAAAGCCAGCAGCAAAGAAGCCAGCGGCTAAAAAGCCAGCTGCCAAGTAATTTAATCAAAAGGATTCTCTGTGTCTGATTCATCTGTAACTAAGAGCGCACGTAAGCGCCTATCCTGGCTCGGCGTGCTTGTTGTGCTTCTCGCCGGAATTATTGGATTGGGTGCGGTAAC
>JBDLUH010000004.1:0-34824 GCA_039805425.1 Actinomycetota bacterium | reverse complement strand
GCCGATCAGCTGCGTGAGGCGAGTGTGCTTTTGTTGCTTCGCCCGCTACTAATTGACTTGCTTTGTGCCAGTGGAATGTCCGAAGAAGCGGCACGAGCCGAGCTGCCTAAGGTTTAGGCGCCGGAGTTATTGTTTAGGTGATACAGCCGACCATTCAATGGTTAGTTCGCCAAGGCGCCAGCGTTTTTGATCACCAACCAGATGCCAACCCGCGGCCAGCATTTGCTTGCAGGTAGAGACCCAGCGTTGAGCTGGGCTCAATGCGCCAAGACCAGCATTAGACAACCAAGCCAAATCAAGCGCTTTCAAGAATTCGTGAATTTTTTCGCCAGCAACATTGTGATGAATCAATACCTTAGGTAATCTTTCTGCCACTTTGCTTGGCAGATCAAGACCAATTAGACGAAGCGAAATGGTAAAAGTCTGCGGGCCATTTTTATCTAAAGTCACCCAACTTGAAAGTCTGCCTATTTCATCGCAAGTACCTTCAACTAGCAACCCGTTTTCTGATAGACGCGATTGCATTTGAGCCCAGGCTTCTGCAACCTGCGATTCGTCGTACTGGCGCAGCACATTGAATGCACGAATCACATCAGCCTTTTGCGCAACACTAGCCGGAAGCGGAGTCTCGAAGCCACCATGGGTGAAGTGCAGGTGATTGGTTGCAACGGCAAGCCCACGTTCCACTCTTTCGCGATCAATTTCTATGCCTACTACGTGAGCGTTTGGGTTAATTTTTTGGAGCCGCGATAACAGCTCTACCGCGGTTATTGGCGATGCGCCAAATCCAAGATCTACAACTACGGGTGTTGGTGTTTGTCTAATTAGAGGTAGCGCCGAGATAAATCTATCGATGCGGCGTAGCCGATTGGGGTTGGTTGTGCCCCTAGTGATTGTGCCTATCGGCTTCTTGGTTGCCACAGATACAAATCTACCGTCGCCACTAAACTGTGAGCATGACTGCGAAATACACACTTATTCTTTTGCGCCACGGCAACTCTGTTTGGAATCAGCAAAACCTATTCACCGGTTGGGTAGATGTTGACCTGAGCGACCAGGGTCGTGCCGAAGCAAAGCGCGCCGGTGAACTACTTGCCGAATCTGGCCTGAAGCCAGATTTGCTATACACATCACGCCTAAAGCGCGCTATCAACACCGCACACATTGCCTTGAACGCTGCTGAGCGCAGCTGGATTGACGTGCAGCGTGACTGGCGCCTAAACGAGCGTCACTACGGTGCGCTGCAGGGCAAAGATAAAGCACAGACCTTGGCCGAGTACGGTCCTGAAATGTTTCAAACCTGGCGCCGCAGCTTTGACGTGCCACCACCACCGATTGATGACAATGACCAATACTCACAGGCGCACGATGAGCGCTACGCAGATTTGGGCGACAACATTCCAAAGACAGAGTGCTTGAAGGATGTTCTTGAGCGTATGCTGCCATTCTGGTTGTCAGACATTCAACCTTCGCTAAAGAGCGGCAAGACTGTTTTGGTTACCGCCCACGGTAACTCTCTTCGAGCATTGGTTAAGCACCTTGATGGTGTTTCAGATGAAGACATTGCAGAGTTGAACATTCCAACCGGCATTCCTTTGGTTTATAAGTTGGATGAGAACTTCAAGCCGGTTGTTTCCGGCGGTGAGTACCTTGACCCAGAGGCCGCTGCCGCTGGAGCTGCTGCTGTTGCAGCACAGGGAAACAAGAAGTAGAAACTTAAGTAAAAATCCTCCCCAATAAATTGGGGAGGATTTTTCTTTGAACGAATTATTCGGCGTCTGCCCATTCGCCCGTGGTTAGGTAACTAACCTTTGAAGAAATATCTACAACGTGGTCTGCAAAGCGCTCGTGGTATCGGCTGGCAAGTGTTACGTCAACCGTAAACATTGCGTTCTCTTTCCAGTCATCGCCAAGTACCACGTCAAACACGTGACGGTGTAGCTCATCAACGCGTGCATCCTGGGCTTGAATTTCGCGTGCGAAATCTGCGTCGGTGGTCTTTAGTAGTTGCACAACCTGCTTGGCCAGCTTTACATCAAGTTGGCCCATCTCAGAGAATGTGCCAGCAAGTGATGCAGGAACCGCAGAACCTGGAAAGCGGTAGCGGGCTATTGCCGCGATGTGTCCGGCTAGAGCGCCCATGCGCTCAAGAGATGCAGAAATGCGAAGCGCTGAAACCAGAACGCGAAGATCACGGGCCACCGGTGACTGCTTTGCCAAGATCTTGATGACCAGTTCGTCTAGGGCAAGGGCCTTATTGCCGGTTGCATCTGCAATTGCAATAGCCTCATCGGCAAGGTCGGCATTTGAAGTATTGAAGGCCTGGGTTGCCTTCTCGATTACCTTGGCCGAGTCTGAAGCAATCTCTACTAGGCGGGTCTGAACCTCTTGCAACTGGGATTGGAAAATCTCGCGCACGCGGCACCTCTCATTTGAATTCACCTGCAGAATCGCAGGGCTAGGTAAACAATGGCCAAACTTTCCCTGAACTGACCGATAATTCCCTAGTTTTCAAGGGTTCTGGGCTGTTAACCAAGCAAACAAATCACTTAGTCTTTAAGCGTGAACACCTCGGCAGAACTCTGGAGCGCGGCACTGCTTGCTTTTGTTACGGGTTCTGTTGCCACGGGTCTAATTCTTTGGAGTTCCATGAAGACCCAAGAAGCACAGAAAAAAGCTCAGATAATTCCCGACGGTGTGACCGGTGCACTGCACGCCTTGGCCACCGCTGGCCTGGTGCTAGACATCGATAACAAAATTGTTCGCGCTACCAGAAGTGCGTTTGCGCTTGGCTTGGTGCGCGATCAGGTATTAGTGCACCCAAAGCTTGTTTCGCTGGTTGATAAGGCGCGAAAAGCAAAGAAGGCCAGCAAAGCAAGAGCTCGAGATTTTGCACTTGCATCAGAAATTGGTGACAACACTATTTGGGTTACCTCGCGTGCTGTTCACCTTGGTGATGGCTTTGTGCTTTTGCTTGTTGAAGACCGCACTGAATCACACAATCTCGAAGAAACCCGCCGCGACTTTGTGGCTAATATTTCTCACGAACTCAAAACTCCAATCGGCGCAATGAGTCTTTTGTCAGAAGCTATTCAATCTGCAGCCGATGATCCAAAGCAGGTAAGAAAGTTTGCCAAGAATCTTGAGACAGAATCGGCAAGACTCACTCATCTTGTGCAAGACATCATTCAGCTTTCTAGAGTGCAATCGGCTGATGTTGCCGGCAGCACCCAAGAGGTTGATTTGTCACTTGTTGTTGCAGAAGCGGTTGACCGCAATCGCGTTCAAGCGAATAAGAAAAAGATTCAGGTAAAAATTTCAAGCACCGATAAACTGCGAGTTTTCGGAGACCTTGAGTTGCTGACCACAGCGGTAAAGAACCTAATAGAAAATGCAATCTCTTATTCAGACGTTGAAACCAATGTCACTGTGACTCTTCGCAAAAAGAGCGGAGTCGCCGAGATTGCT
Organism: Actinomycetota bacterium; assembly: GCA_039805425.1. GTDB lineage: Bacteria > Actinomycetota > Actinomycetes > Actinomycetales > Microbacteriaceae > Rhodoluna. Next base: position 31,356 of record JBDLUH010000004.1, on the reverse strand, counting down.
GTTAAAGACAAAGGCGCTGGAATTGCACCTGAAGATCTTGAAAGAATTTTTGAACGCTTCTACCGAATTGACCAAAGCCGCTCGCGTGCAACTGGCGGAACCGGTTTGGGTTTGAGTTTGGTTAAAAACATTACCCAGAAACACCTTGGTGAAATTCAGGTCAAGTCAAAAATTGGCTCTGGCTCTACCTTCACGATTCGCTTACCTTTAGCCACTGCACCTATCGATGCAACAGGAAGTAAAAAATAATGACCAGAGTTCTAATTGTTGAAGACGAACAGTCGCTTCGCGAACCATTGGTTTACCTTCTCAAGAAGGAAGGCTTCGACACCGTTGAAGCTGCCGACGGCACCCAAGCCATTGAGCTATTTGATAAAGGTGACATTGACTTGGTGCTGCTTGATTTGATGTTGCCAGGTATCAGCGGCAACGAGGTTTGCCGCATCATTCGACAGAGTTCCCAGGTGCCAATAATTATGCTGACCGCCAAGGATTCAGAAATTGACAAGGTGGTTGGTTTAGAGATTGGGGCTGACGACTACGTCACTAAGCCTTATTCAACCCGTGAACTTCTGGCCCGCATGAAAGCCGTTCTTCGCCGCCACACCGATTCCGCCCCGGTTGCTGAAACTCCTGGAATCATCGAAGTTGGTTCGGTTCGCATGGATGTTGACCGTCACATAGTTGAGGTGCACGGCGAGAAGGTTTCTATGCCGCTCAAAGAGTTTGAACTTCTTGAGCTTTTGCTTGAAAACGCAAACCGAGTGCTTACCCGTGGCCAAATCATTGATCGCGTTTGGGGGTCAAACTACTTTGGTGATACCAAGACCCTTGATGTGCACATTAAGCGCATTCGCTCAAAGATTGAAGATGACCCGGCACGCCCTGTGCACTTGCTTACCGTGCGTGGGCTTGGCTATAAGTTCGAGGCTTAGGCAATAAGAAATCCCTCACCATTGGTGAGGGATTTCTCTTTAAGTTTGATTAGTTGGTCGAAGGCTCAACCGTGCCAAGTGAGTCAATGATCGGCTTATAGAAATCAAAGGTGTCATCAAGAACAGGAACATTTAGGTTAACCGATGAGCTGCCCTCAGTTACCTTGATGGTCACGATATCTCCAGCCTTGCCACCCAGGTTGATAGCCAGCGCTTTGCCTCCGTTGAAGCCAAGGTCCAACTTCTGGCCCGGGTTCACGGTGAAAGTCACATCCTTTGCCTCGTTCAAAGCGGCATCGGTGTATGAAATCTTTAGTGTTTTGGTTTCAAGGCCCGGGTTCACAATAGAGCCAGCCAGCGCAGATACGGTGCCGTTAGTCAGGTAAACGAAATTACGAACCTTGATGGTCTCTAGGTCTGCCTGTGAGCCGTCAGCCGGTGCGTAGTCAATCTGCGAAGCGATTGGGCTAGTGAATGTGCAACCTGTGGTGCCAACAAGCATTGAAGCGGCAATTGCCACAGCTGCGAACTTAGAAATAGCCATTTTTCCTCCTGGTGTGCCCAATACAACCCTTACAGTTTAGCCCTTTGTTATGCCCTCTCCCTGTGGTAAAATTGTGGTTTCTGAGAGGTAATCACCCGCATGAAGTTTGAAGTCGGCGAAACAGTCGTATACCCACACCACGGAGCAGCAAAGATCGTTGAGGTCGCTGACAAGACCATCCGCGGTGAGAAAAAGAAGTACCTACAGCTAAAGGTTGCCCAGGGTGACCTAACAATTTGGGTACCAGCCGACAATGTTGAAATGGTTGGCGTTCGTGACGTCATTGATAAAAAGGGCGTACAGACCGTTTATGGCGTTCTTCGCGCAGAGTTCACTGAAGAACCAACCAACTGGTCTCGCCGCTATAAGGCAAACCTAGAAAAGTTGGCTTCTGGTGATGTAGTCAAAGTATCTGAGGTTGTGCGAGACCTATGGCGCCGTGACCAAGACCGCGGTCTATCTGCCGGTGAAAAGCGCATGTTGGCCAAGGCCCGCCAAATTTTGGTTTCTGAGTTGGCACTTGCCCACAAGACCGATGAGGAAAAAGCCTCTCTAGAACTGGACAAAGTTCTAGCTACACCAGGAAAGTAGCTTTCAAATGACCAATCGCGATCTTGCGGTGGTCGTTGTTGCTGCTGGTTTGGGCACACGACTTGGTGCCGATAAACCAAAGGCATTCGTAAATCTTGCTGAAAAGACTTTGCTTCAGCACGCTTTAGAGAACATCGCTGGAGTTTCCGCTCTTGAGCAGGTCGTTATTGCTGTTCCCTTCGGGCACGAAGCTCAAACTGCAAAACTTGCCGACATTGCTCTAGCCGGTGCATCGGTGCGATTTGATGTGGTGGTTGGTGGCCACACTCGTCAGGAATCAATCTCTAACGCGCTTGGTGTGATTGATCAAGAAGTAAACGTAATTTTGGTTCACGACGCGGCTCGCGCACTTACCCCAGCTGCGCTTTTTGAGCGGGTGGCTGCCGAAGTTCGCCGCTCTGAGGTTGGCGCTGTGCCGGTTTTGAAAATTGCAGACACCATAAAGCGGGTAGATGATGAAATCGTGCGTGAAACCGTTGATCGCAATTTGCTGCGTGCGGCTCAAACCCCGCAGGGTTTTATCGCGGCTGACCTAATGGCGGCTTACGCGGCTGCCAAAAATGATTACACCGATGACGCTGCCCTGGTGCAGGCTCACGGGATTCAAGTGAATGCGGTTGAGGGTGACGAACGCGCATTTAAGATCACAACTGCCGATGATCTTGCTGCTGCTGAACTTAGATTTAACGGTCACGGAATTGGCGCCAACCTAAGAACCGGCATTGGTACCGATACTCACCGCTTCACAGAAGACTTAGCAAAGCCGCTTTACCTAGGCACTATCATTTGGCCAGGTGAAAAAGGGCTTGATGGTCACAGTGATGGCGATGCAGTTAGCCACGCAATTGTTGACGCGCTACTTTCTGCTGCCGGCCTAGGCGACATTGGTTCAAACTTTGGCGTTGATCGCCCAGAGTATGTTGGAGCTAACGGAAAAGTTTTCTTAGAGGCAACGCTGCAACTATTGCGTGAGCATGGCTTCACTGTGCAAAACGTATCGGTGCAAATTATTGGTAACCGCCCAAAGGTTTCACCAATGCGAGCTGAGGTAGAGGCTGTGCTTTCGGCAATTCTTGGAGCTCCGGTTACCTTGAGTGCAACCACCACCGATGGCCTTGGCTTTTTGGGCAACGACGAGGGAGTGGCCGCGGTTGCTAGCGCCTTGATTGCCCGCACTAATCCGGGGCTTATAAGTGCCCCAAAGGTAGGCTAGCCCTGTGAGCCTTAGCCTGTTTGATTCCAAAGCCCAAGCCGTTCGTGCCTTTGCGCCGATCGTGCCGGGCCAGGTTGGCATCTATCTTTGCGGCCCAACTGTGCAGGGCGCACCACACGTTGGTCACCTGCGTTCAGCTTTGGTTTATGACCAGCTGCGCCGCTGGCTTACTGTTCGTGGCAACAAAGTTACTTTGGTGCGCAACGTTACCGACATTGATGACAAAGTTTTAGAGAACGCCAAGAGTTCTGGCGAGCAGTGGTGGGCGCTGGCGTATCGCTATGAGCTTGAATTCAATCAGGCATACACTGCGCTTGGAATTTTGCCACCAACATATGAACCGCGTGCAACTGCGGCCGTTCCAGAAATGATTGAGCTAATTCAGCGACTAATCGCAAACGGGTTTGCCTACGTTGCTGAAGACGGTTCGGCAAATGTTTATTTTGCGGCTGGCAAGTGGCCTAAATACGGTGAGCTAACCAATCAGAAAATTTCTGAAATGGATGCCGCCGAAGATGCAGACCCTCGCGGAAAGCGCGAACCACATGATTTTGCACTTTGGAAAGCACACAAGCCTGGCGATTCAGAAACAGCTGCTTGGAACACTCCATTCGGTTTAGGCCGCCCGGGCTGGCACATTGAATGCTCTGCCATGTCAACCAAGTATTTAGGTTCCCACTTTGACATTCACGGCGGTGGTCTAGACCTTAGATTTCCGCACCACGAAAACGAGCTGGCTCAGTCAAGTGCCGCGGGCGATGAATTTGCAAACTACTGGTTGCACAACGGCCTTGTGAATGTATCTGGAACCAAGATGTCAAAGTCGTTGGGCAACTCTGTTTTTGCAAGTGACTTGCTTGCAGCTGGCCGAGGTATCGCCGTTCGTTACTATTTGGGTTCGGCACACTACAGAAGTGTTCTTGATTACCACGAGGGCGTGCTTGAAGAGGCAGAGTCTGCCGTTTCGCGAATTGAAACTTTCATCGAACGTGCAACTCGCAGACTTTCCGAAACTAAATTTGCTCGTGGCGTGCCAGAGGATTTGTTATCGGTGTTGCCTGCAGATTTTGTTACTGCAATGGACGAAGATCTTGCCATGCCTGCTGCGCTGGCAACTTTGCACGAAACCGTTCGTGGTGGCAACTCAAGTCTGGACTCAGAAGATTTAGCCGCAGCTGCTGATTCGTTAGTGGCAGTGCAAGCCATGGCCGAGGTGCTTGGAATTAACCCAGCCTCTTGGTCTGCCGGTGCAAACTCAAACGATGGCGCGCTAGACGCGTTAGTAAAAGGATTGATTGCCCAGCGAGACGCAGCCCGTGCTGCAAAAGACTTTGCGCGTTCAGACGCAATTAGAGATCAACTAAAGGCAGCGGGCATCGTGCTCGAAGATGCTGCCGACGGAACCCATTGGAGTGTTAATTAATGGCTGGAAAACCAAGTCGCCCAGGTGCGGCAAAAAGTAAAAAGGGTGGCAAGGTTGGCTCTGGTGGTAACAACAAGCAGCGTCTAGAAGGCCGTGGCCCAACGCCTAAGGCTGAGGACCGCAAGAACCACAAGGCCTTCAAGGCTAAGCAGGCTGCCGAGCGCAAGGCCGCAGCACTTGGCATCAAGATTGTTGGCAAGGGCGCAGGTAACTCTTCAACAGCGCGCAAGTTTGCCTCTGAGCTAGACCCAAAGATTGCTACCGCCCGCACTGGTAAGGCCGCACCGCGCCCTGCCGCTGGCCGTAGTAGTTCTTCAACCGGTGCTACTCGCGGAACTGCCGGTACCCGCGATGGTGCTCGCCGCGGCGAATTTCTTGCACCTAGTGCTCGCACCGCAGGTTCTGCTGGTGCCGCAAAACGTTCCGGGCAGCGAGTGGCTAAGGCCGCTGAGGCGTCAGAGGTTTTGTCTGGTCGTAACTCAGTACTTGAGGCGCTACGTTCAAAAGTTCCAGCAACAGCTCTATTCATTGCAACGCGCATTGAAATGGACGAACGCGTTAAAGAGTCAATCAAGATTGCTGCTACTCGCGGAATTCCAGTGAGCGAATTGACTCGCCCAGAAATTGACCGCATGACTGGTTACGACTCTGTGCACCAGGGTATTGCGCTTCAGGTGCCGCCATATAAGTACCAGCACCCAATGGAGCTTCTAGATCTAATTCTTTCTCGCGGACAAAAACCACTTTTGGTTGCCCTAGATGGAATCACAGACCCAAGAAACCTCGGAGCAATTATTCGCTCGGTTGCCGCTTTTGGTGGCCAAGGGGTTATTTTGCCGCAACGTCGTTCAACCGGTGTTACTGCATCTGCATGGAAGACTTCTGCTGGCGCCGCTGCTCGAATTCCAGTTGCATTGGCGGCAAACCTGAACGCAACTTTGAAAGATCTAAAGAAGCGTGGCTGTTTCATTGTTGGTCTTGATGGCGGTGGCGACATGAGCTTGCCAGAATTTGCACTCGGCACCGAGCCACTTGTTTTGGTGGTTGGTTCTGAAGGTAAGGGCTTGTCTCGTTTGGTTACTGAAAACTGTGACGCAGTTGTTTCAATTCCAATTTCTGGTGATACCGAGTCTCTAAATGCCGGTATTGCAGCAAGCGTTACTCTTTACGAGGTATCAAAGCGCCGCGCGCTTGCTCGCAAGAAGTAGACCATCGCCAACCGGTGACAACACCGATACAAAATCATCGTTGTTACTGAAATAGCGAAGCACATCTCGATAAACCGCAGTTGCGTCGTCGCGCATTGCCGGGTCTGGGACGCGGTCTCGCCAAAGGGCATGGGCTATGGCCACGACGCCACCAGGGCGAAGCAATCTAGATGCTTCGTGAAGTTGCTCTTCAAGGGTGTCGCGGTCGGCATCAAGGAACACTAGGTCGTAGGCGGCATCAGCCATGTTGCTCATTACGTCTATTGCGCGACCATGAATCACACGAGTGCGGTTAGCTGGAATCTTTGCCTCAGTAAAGGCTCGCTTTGCGGTGGCTTGGTACTCGGTCTCTGTATCTATGGTGGCCAGAACTGCCTGGGCTGAACCGCTAAGTAGCCAGAGGCCAGAAACGCCCGTTCCGGTTCCTGCTTCAACAATGGCCTTGGCGCCAAGTGCAGAGGCAAGTAGGGCAAGGTGCGCACCAACCGATGGCGTGATGCACTCAACACCAAGTTCTTCGGCGCGGCCGCGGGCGTCGCGTAGCACCTCGTTCTCGACTGCAAAGTCTTCTGAGAACTTCCAACTGCTGATTTTGTCTACCATTGTGACTCCTTGGCTTACAGCATAAAGCGGGCGGGCGGTTATCAAGTGCAGCAAGGCGGTAACCTAGGAATGTGTTTGGTCTAAGCGGTGAAAAGCTCCTCATCTTGGGGCTTATCGCCGTATTCATTTTGGGTCCAGAACGTCTACCGCACTACGCTCAGCAGTTGGCCAAGTTTGTAAAGTCAATTCGCCGAATGGCCGATGGTGCCAAAGATCAGCTTTCAAATGAAATCGGCGAAGAGCTCGACTGGAAGAAGTTAGACCCGCGTCAGTATGACCCGCGCAGAATTATTCGTGAGGCTTTAGCTGATGATGCCCCGGCTGCACCAAATGCCACAGCCCTAAACAAGCCAAAGACTCAGGCCCAGCCAAAGTTGGCGGCCGGTGAGCAAGCGCCGTTCGATTCTGAAGCCACTTGACGGCTTCAGACCCAGGCACCGAGAGGCTACTTAAGTAGTTTGATCATTAGGCGCATCAGTGGCGCCATCTTTTCGTATTGCTTAGAACGTGACGGAATCTTGATTGGCCCGTGAGCAATTCCAATTGACTTTGCCTCAGTGAAGCGAAGCACACCACCAACACCGTTGCGGCGACCTTGACCCGAGGCCTTGGTGCCACCCATTGGTGATTCCATGGACGCAAAAGATGCTCGGTAGCCTTCGTTAATGTTTACACTGCCAGAGTTTAGTTTCTCTGCAACGCGAAGTGCTTCGCGCTCGTTACCAACCACTGATGCATTTAATCCGTAGTCTGAGTCATTTGCGAATGCTATTGCCTCGTCTAGGTCTTCGTAACCTTCAACATCAATTACCGGACCAAAAACTTCTTGGCGGTACATGCGTGCGTTTTGATTCACATTGGTGACCACCGTTGGGGCATAGAAATAAGGGCCAAGGTCATTAAGTTGTTTACCGCCGGCTACCACGGTTGCACCGGTGGCTACCGCATCATCAATAAAACCCATCACGCGCTGAAGCTGGTTGTAGCCACCAAGTGAACCAATGTCCATGCTGAAGTCACTCGATCGGCCAACCTTTAGTGAGTTGGTTCGTTTAGCAATTTCATCTAGAAACTCTTGCTTGATTCTGTTTGGCACATAGACGCGCTCGATAGAGACACACAGTTGCCCGGCAGAGCCAAATGCCCCGGCAATTGCCAATTCTGCAGCGCGCTTGATGTTTGCACTCTCAAGAACAATCATTGGGTTCTTGCCACCCAACTCCAGTGAGCAACCAATTAATCTCTCTGCTGCCCTGGCGGCCACTTTTCTGCCCGTTGCGGTAGAGCCTGTGAAGGCCACATAGTTTGCGTTATCGGTGATTGCATTTCCTACTTCTTCACCATCGCCAACAACAACTGTCCAGAGTTCAGCTGGAATGCCTGCCTCAACTGCAAGGTGGCGGGCAAACAGAACAGTGAGCGCAGTTTGGTTGTCGGCTTTTTGAACCACCGCGTTACCGGCAACAAGTGCAGGAAGAACATCAAGCATGGTTAGGGCCAATGGGTAGTTCCATGGTGTGATGACGCCAACAACACCTAGGGGAGCGTGGTCAACATAGGTCTTAGTAAGCATTGGAATACCGGCACGAGTTGGCTTGCGGCTAAGTGCCTTAACGGCAATTTTCGAATAGTACTTTGCTGCCGCAATTGCGCCAACGGTTTCTTCAAAAGCGTGCGCACGAGCCTTTGCTGTTTCAAGCTGCAAAAGATCAAGCAGCTTCTCTTCATCGGCAATCATTAACTTGTGAAGCTGGTTCAAAAGTTTTGCTCGCTCTGCCACCGGGGTTTGTGCCCACTCGTGCTGAGCAGCCCTAGCTGCATCAAATGCTTCGACAACCTGCTTGGCAGATAGCTGTGGAAGGTCAAAAATCTTTTTACCATTGGCCGGGTTAAGGGCAGGAACGGTTTGGCTGCTGGCTGGTAGGTGCGCCACTAGAGACGCGATGCTGGTTTCACTCACAGGCTAACTCTAAGCTTTTTGCCGGCCAACCCTAACTTGTCTTGGCTAATCTTCACAGCAATTTCACGGATAGCCTGCGCCGCTGGGTCTTGGGGGTGCGCCAAAATCACCGGCTGACCTGCGTCTGAGCCTTCGCGCAAAGGAACGCTGATTGGAATTTGGCCAAGCACCGGCACATCAATTTTGGCTAAAGAACTAAGCCGCGCGGCAACATCCTGTGCTCCGCCCTGACCGAAAAGTTCAAGCTTCGAGCCGTCTGGCTGAATCATCCAACTCATGTTTTCAATTACACCAAAAATACTCTGCCCGGTTTGCAGACCAACGGCTCCTGAGCGTTCGGCAACTTCGGCAGCAGCAAGTTGTGGGGTAGTGACAACGATTGTTTTTGCCGTTGGCAAAAGTTGCCCAAGGCTGATCGCAACATCGCCGGTGCCTGGCGGCATATCGATTAGTAGAAAATCTAGATCTCCCCAGTAGACATCGCAAAGAAACTGTTCGATTGCGCGATGCAACATTGGTCCACGCCAAGCAACCGGCTTATTGTCATCCATGAACATTCCAATAGAAATTACTTTTACGTCATGTGCCACCGGGGGCAAAATCATTTCGTCTACCCTGGTTGGCTTATCTGCGGTGCCAAGTTGACCTGGAATAGAGAAGCCAAAAATATCGGCATCAACTAAACCAACGCGATACCCTTCGGTTGCAAGAGCAACCGCAAGATTCGTAGTGACCGAAGACTTACCGACCCCGCCTTTGCCAGAGCCAACCAGATACACGCGAGTGAGGGTGTCGGCATCAAAAGGGTTTTGGCGGGGTGCTTTACCGTTCCTAAGTTTTGCTTTCAAGGCATCGCGCTCAGTTTGATTCATCACAGACATCGTGACCGAAATCTCGTTGGGGCTAGATACCTCGGCAACGGCTGCACGCACATCGGCCTCAATGCGCTTGGCTGCTGGGCAGCCGGCAACGGTTAGCTTTACAGTTACTGACTGGCCCAAAATTTCAACCATGTCGAGCTGGGTGATGGGTAAGCGAAGCTCTGGGTCTATGACTTTGTCGAGCGCACGCTTAATCGCGCTTTCGCTCATCCAGAATCTCTTTCAATAGATCGCGCAATTCATCGCGAACAAAATCTTTGGTTGCCACATCTTCAAGTGCCAAACGAAGCGCAACCACTTCGCGTGCTAGGTACTCGGTGTCTGCAAGGTTGCGTTCAGCACGCTGACGGTCTTGCTCAAATTTCACGCGGTCTCTGTCGTCTTGTCGGTTTTGGGCCAACAAAATAAGCGGTGCAGCGTATGAAGCCTGCATAGACAGAATTAAAGTCAAGAGCGTGAAGTTGGTGGCACGAGGGTCAAATTGTGCGTCGGCTGGCAGGAGGGTATTCCAGGTTAGCCAAATTGCAACCACAATAGTCATACCAATAAGGAATGCACCGGTTCCCATTGCGCGGGCAAAGGCCTCTGAAGCGCGGCCAAAACGCTCCTGATCAATGGTGATTTTTGGAACCAAACGAGCACGCTTGCTAATTGGCTTATCCAAGCGAATTTTAATCTTTGCCATTAGCGCACCTCCTCTTCGGTTCGCCAGTCATCTGGTAGCAGGTGGTCCAAAACGTCGTCTACGGTTACAACCCCAATTAGGCGGTGTTCGGCATCAACAACGGGAAGTGAAACCAAGTTGTAGTTTGCAAATGTTCGGTGAATTTCAGAAATATTTGTGTGGGCAGTAACCGGCTCAAGCTCTGTGTCGAGCAATTCGCTCAAACGCTCGTGCGGCGGGTAACGCAACATTTTTTGGAAGTGCACGGTGCCAAGGTATCGGCCGGTTGCCGTTTCATAAGGTGGCAATGTTACAAACACCGATGCCGCAAGTACAGGTGAGACTTCTTTCTTACGAATCAAAGCCATAGCTTCTGCCACAGTTGCATCGGCAGCACAGATAATAGGCTCTGTGGTCATCAATCCACCCGCGGTGAATTCATCAAACTGCATCAACATACGAATGTCTTCGGCTTCTTCTTCATCCATAAGATCAAGAATTGCCTCGGTCCGTTCCTCTGGAAGGTTTGCCATCAAGTCGGCGGCATCATCGGGTTCCATCAAATCAAGAACTTCAGCGGCTCGCTCGTCATCAAGCTCGGTGATGATGTCAACCTGCTCTTCTTCTGGAAGCTCTTCTAGAACATCGGCAAGACGTTCGTCGTCTAGTTCTTCGGCAACCTCAAGCATGCGTTCGTCAGGTAGATCCAAAAGAGCAGAAGCAAGGTCGGCAGGGCGCATCTCAGAGTATGTAGCTAATAGAGCGGTAGCGGTTTGAGTTTCGTCACCCTCGTGCTCTTCTGAAACTTGCTCCCAGGTTGCAAAAACGGTAGCGCCTCTAGCAAAAGGTGAAGCAGAGGTTTTTGGGCGGCGAAGGAATAGCTCAGTTACTGTCCAGTCGCGGTTCTTACCCTGTTCGATTGCAAGGTCTTCAATGTTGGCAACCCCGGTGCCATCAAGAAGGCGCACTTTGCGGCCAAGCATCTGGGCAATTACTCTCATTTCCTGGCCGTGCTGACTGAATCTACGCAGGTCAATTAGGCCGGTGGTGATTACCTGCCCGGCAGAAATAGAGGTGACCCTGGCAATGGGAACGAACACGCGGCGGCGCCCGCTGATTTCAACGAGCATGCCGGTTGCCTTTGGTGAGCCCGATTTACGGTACGAGACAAGAACGTCGATGACTTTTCCAACACGGTCTCCCGCTGGGTCAAAGACGCCACAGCCAGCCAATCTGGCGATAAATACTCTCGAAGCGCTCACCATACAACCTTAGACGAGAGGTTGAAGGCGTGCCAGAATGAGTTTTGTGAACACTAAGAGAACTCCGCGAAATCAACCGCCAGCTATGCCACAGGGTGAAGTAATAGCCAATTTCAAGCAATATACAGATGCTTTGGAGTTCGTCGACAATTTGATCAAGAATAATTTTCCTGCTGGCGCGGTTGCCATTGTTGGCTCAGACCTAAGAACAGTAGAGCGCGTGCGCGGCAAAATCACCTATGCGCGCATGGCAATGGGTGGAGCGGTTACCGGTTCATGGATGGGCTTGGCTTTTGGCCTGATCTTTGGCGGCGAGGCCAATCCGGCTGACGCCAACCAATTCGCTTTCAGCGAGAGCATCTTTTCGTCGGTTGTGATCGGTGCCGGCTTAGGCATGCTTTTTAATGTGACCCGATACTCGCTTGCGCGAAACAAGAAGAGCTTTGTAAGTCAGTCAAGCGTGGTGGCCTCAAAGTATCAGGTGCAGGTGCCGGCAGCTTTGGCTGAGCAGGCTCGTGCTGTGCCAGCTGCCAAAGCCAAGTAATTACCTACTGAATTTAGCTAGCCACTTTTCCACGTCTTTAGATTTGCGGGGCAGTGCCGCCGTCAAATTTTCTACGCCGGTCTTGGTGATCAAAACATTGTCTTCAATGCGAACCCCAATGCCGCGGTATTCCTTTGGCACAGACATATCGTTTTCGTGAAAATACAAACCAGGCTCAATTGTGAATACCATGCCAGGCTGCAAAGTTGCATCAATGTACAGCTCGCGACGAGCCTGGGCGCAGTCGTGCACGTCTATGCCTAGGTGGTGGCTAGTACCGTGAACCATCCAGCGGCGGTGCACTTGAACATCTGGCTTTAGCGATTCTTCAGCTGTGATTGAAAGCAGACCCCACTCGGCGGTTTTTTGGGCAATCACCTTCATTGCTGCATCATGCAGATCGCGAAACTTGGCTCCAGGCTTGGCAACCTGAAAAGCCGCGTCGGCGGCTTCAAGCACAGCCTCGTAAACCTTGCGCTGCACATCGGTGAATTTGCCCGATACCGGCAATGTGCGTGTGACGTCTGCGGTGTAAAGGCTTTCAACTTCAACACCGGCGTCAAGCAGGATTAAATCGTTTTTATTTACTGGCCCGTCATTGGTGATCCAGTGCAAAGTACAGGCGTGTGCGCCAGAAGCAGAAATAGTCTCGTAGCCAAGACCATTGCCTTCGATGCGAGCCTGCGAGTAAAAAGCCGTTTCAATTACTCTTTCGCCGCGTGGGTGGCCAACCGCTTGCTTCAAGCTTTTTGCTGCAGCCTCGAAACCTTTAACCGATGCCGCCACAGCTTTGCGCATCTCGCCAATTTCGTAATCATCTTTTATTAGGCGAAGTTCAGAAACAAACTGAGCAAGTTTTTCATCTTTATTCAGGTTGTGAACTTTTTCTTTTGGCAGTGTTTTTATAAAGGCTTTATACGAAGTCAACGATTGAGTTTGAACATCTAGCAGAGCCGCTACTTGGGCCAAGCTTGGGCGTTTACCAACCCAAAATTCACCAATCGCGGAGTTTGCAAAAAACTCATCGCTAGTGTGACCAGCAGTCTCGCGCAAGAAAATTATCGACTTAACGGATTTTCCGCGGGCATCAATCACAAGTACTGAATCTGGCACAGTTGCAGAACCCCAACCGGTTAGATGGGCAAAGGCGGAGTGTGCGCGATAGATGTACTCGGTGTCGTTGGAGCGAGTCTTTGCTGCTCCTGCTTCGAATATCAAAACTTTGCCCTTGAAGGCTTTGGCTACTGCATCGCGACGTTTGGCCGCGTGCTTGGCAACGGCTGCCCTCTTTGGCAGGGCTTCCTTTTTACTTGCCCAATTAGAGCCCATGTATTCAAGGAATTTACGATTCTGCGGAGTGCGAGTTCTCATTCCTTTATCCAATCACTTTTTAGCTGAGCCACTGCTTTATCCTTTGAAGTATGTCAATCATCGACCTGCATTCGCACTCAACCCGTTCCGACGGAAAAGAGTCACCTACAGAGGTCTTTGAGCACGCCGCTGCAGCCGGGGTAAACATACTGGCCCTCACAGACCACGACACCGTAAAGGGTTGGCCCGAGGCCGCCGAAGCAGCGCAAAAGCTTGGTTTAGGTTTTGTTCCAGGAATAGAGGTGACCAGCGTTGCCCGTGTTCAACAAGAGGGGCGCCAACGGTTAATCAGCGTTCACCTGTTGGCATACTTGCCAGATCCAAACCATGAGGCGTTTCACAAGATGCTTGGCGATACCCTGACCACCCGCGAGGCAAGAGGCAAATCTATAGTGGAGCGCCTGTCTGAAGATATAGATATCACCTGGGAGATGGTTTTAGCGCACCTAGAAGAAGGTGCCACTATCGGTAGGCCTGCCATTGCTGACACCTTGGTAACAATGGGGTTAGTGCAGAATCGAAGTGCGGCCTTTGATTACTACCTATCTACCGATGGGCCATATTTTGTTTCTCACGACACTGTTGACGTCGTTGAAGCAATAGAACTGATAAATAAATCTGGCGGTGTTCCAGTAATTGCGCATCCGCTTACCCATGTGACAGAAGAGACAAATAGCGAAGACCTACCGCGCGAACATTTTGAATTGATGATTGAAGCGGGCCTTTTGGGTTTTGAAGTATTTCACAGAGATGTACCAGAGCCGGCTAGAAATTGGCTTTTAGATTTAGCCGATAAGCACGAACTTATAGTCACTGGTTCAAGTGACTACCACGGCATTCACGGCAAGCCGAATCGCCTTGGTGAAAACACAACTTCGTCTGAAATGTTTGAAAGAATTTTGTCTGCGGGCAACGGTTCGCAAGCACTTCTGTAAAAAGGAATTCAAATGGCTGAAAAAGTAATGGGACCAAAGTCTTATTTTCCGTCTATCGAAAAAAAGTACGGCAAGCCAATTGACCATTGGATGAAATTACTGAAGGCCACCAAAGCAATGAAGCACATGGAGGCCGTCAACTGGCTAAAGACCGAGCATGAAATTGGCCACGGTCACGCTAACGCGCTGGTTGCCGTGTACCGCCAAGAAAACGGGCTTAGCTAGTTAGCAGGTGTGCTGCCGCCGCGAGTGCGGTTGCGCTGACGCGGCGGGCGCTTGTGTTCGCCACCGCCGTGAGTTTCTGTCTTTGTTGCATCTGACTTTGCCGCTGGCTTGCGATCTCCGGCAGGCTTATTGCCCTGCGGTCGGCGATCATTCCCGCGAGAATTACCGCCGCGTGAGTTACCGCCGCGAGGCTTCTCGTCATCGCCAGGTTTCCAACCCTCTGGTCGCTTGCTCTTGGCAATGCGGCCCTTGGTTCCGGCAGCAATATCTAGGTCTGCAAAAAGGTGTGCAGAGCTTGAGTAGGTCTCGGTTGGATCTGCCTGACCAAATTCAAGTGCCGTGTTGATGTGGCCCCAGCGAGTCAAGTCTTCCCAGTCAACGAAGGTAACTGCAATACCGGTGCGACCAGCGCGACCGGTGCGACCAACACGGTGCAGATAAGCCTTCTCGTCTTCTGGAATTGTGTAGTTGATTACGTGAGTAACATCGTCAACGTCAATTCCGCGAGCAGCAACTTCGGTGGCCACCAAAATATCTTTTTTGCCAGCACGGAATGCAGCCATTGATTTCTCTCGTGCTTCTTGAGTCATGTCTCCATGAAGTGCACACGCGTTAAATCCGCGGTCAATAAGTTCTTCTGAAACTTTTGAAGCCTGACGCTTGGTCTTGGTAAAAATCACTGTCTTGCCGCGGCCCTCAGCCTGCAAGATACGACCAACCACTTCATCTTTATCAAGTGCGTGGGCACGATAAATAAATTGCTTGATATCTGCTTTGGTCTGACCCTCATCTGGGTCGTTGGTGCGAATGTGTACTGGGCGGTTCTGATACTTGCGCGCCATAGTCACGATTGTGCCTGGCATCGTTGCCGAGAACAACATGGTCTGGCGGCCATCAGGAGTGTATGCAAAAAGTTTTTCAACATCTGGCAAGAAACCAAGATCAAGCATTTCGTCTGCTTCGTCTAGAACCATGAAGCGAATATTGCTTAGATCTAGAAGCTTCTGCTTTGATAGGTCAATCAATCGGCCGGGGGTACCAACAATTACCTGTGCGCCCGCGTTGATTTCAGCAACCTGCTCTTCGTAAGACTTTCCGCCGTAGATGGCGGCTACCTGAGTTGAGCGGTTTGCTGAAGCAAGCTTTAGGTCGTCGGCTACCTGAATGGCAAGCTCACGAGTTGGAACAACCACCAAGGCTTTGGCGCCCTTTTCGGGGTCTTTGCCCAGGCTCTGCAACAATGGCAAACCAAAGCCCAGAGTCTTACCGGTACCGGTTTTAGCCTGACCAATGATGTCTTGGCCGGTAAGAGCAAGCGGAATGGCCTGCTCTTGGATAGGGAATGGACTGGTGATGCCACGGCTCTCAAGGGCATCAACGATGTCCTGATCTATGCCTAATTCCTTGAAATTCAAAATGCTCCTAAGTCTTGAACAGTCTAGCCGCAGGGTTATCCTTGAAGACGTGTTCGATTGGTTGAAGCGTCTGCGTACCACTGCCCGCAATTTCACATTGCCGGTTCGTGAGGAAAAGGCTGCACGCAACACAGAGAAGGTAAACCTCAAGCCATACACCCCGGAACCAAAGGTCTTTCTAGGGCAACTGGCGTATCTTCAGCTGAGTCAGTTTGAAATCTTGACCAGCGAGCTGAAGTACTCACCAAACACGCAGTACAAGGCCGAGTTAGGTGAGGCGGCGGCAAAGAGTTTTGAAAAGTACCGCGCTATCTCCAAGAAAATTGCGGCCATGGGAATTGACCCAACTGATGCCATGGACCCATTTGTTGAGCGAATTGAAACTTTTCACTCTCGCACTAACGGACTTGACTGGTACGAAACCGTGATCAAGATCTATCTGGTAGCCGGCCTACTTGACGATTTCTACCGACGCTTGGCGGTTGGGCTAGATCCACTGCTAAGAGCAGAGGTTGAGAAGGCTCTGAAAGACACCAAATTTGAAACATTTGCCAAGAAGGTTCTTGTTGAATCAATGGCATCTGATCCTCAGCTTTCTCACCGCCTAGCCTTATGGGGGCGCCGCATCATGGGTGATGTTTTGCTAGAGCTTCGCGCGGCCTTCGATAACCGAAAGCTTGCTGGAATTACAAAATCTAAGAAGTTGAGTCTCGAAGAAGAGCGTGCCGTAAATCTTGCATCATATTCAAAATTGGAACCGTTAATTACGGAACTTATTGGTGCTCACACAATGCGCATGGACGCGCTGGGGCTAACTGCCTAAGAGGACTGCTTAAGCAGAACGCTTTTTGTCTAGGTATTTAGCGCCGAACCACATTGCAGCCGGCATGCCCAGCATTACAATTACCCAAATCCAGGCTTCGTCGTAGTGCAGGCCAACCCAGGTGAGCAAAATCCAAAGTACGCTGCCAGATACCAAACCCATTGCGGTTGGCACTAGTGAACCGTAGTTTTCACTCTTGATGCCAACGTAAGGCGCAACTAGGCCAAGAATTCCGGCGTAGATAACGATAAATAGAACGTTTAGAAGTGAAATGAAATCCATTAGGCAATAAATCCAACTCGGCGAGTTTCTTCAGCGCCGATTTCTACATAGGCGAGTGCATCTGTTGGTACCACAAATAGGCGACCTTTGTTGTCGACAAGCTTCAACACTTTGGCGCCGGCTTCAAGTGCCGCTGCAACCAGTGACTCAACCTCTGAAGCTGACTGAGCTGATTCGAAGCTAATTTCACGCGCGCTTTGGCGAATACCAATCTTGATGTCCATCGCAGACCTTTCGTTTACCTCACCAGATTACGCCACGAACAGGACCCTTAAACACCGATACCCGATTACTGGAATGTCACATTGACAAGGTATTTTTGGTCACATGAGGGTGTCTACGGTTTTTGCGTCTCCGGGCGCCGGTAAGACCACCCTGCTAAGGCAGTGTTTTATAGATGCTGTAAGCCAAGGCGCCAAACCAGGCGATGTCTTGGTGCTTGCAGCCAGTCGTGAAGCAGCCAATACCCTTCGTGATGACTTGGCGCTGCAGCTGCAGCAGGCCACCCCCGGATCCCTGGCCCGCACCCTTACCTCGTTTGCTTACGGGGTTCTAAGGTCAAAGGCGGTTGCCGAGCAGGCTGCACTTCCAGAGCTAATTAGCGGTAGCGAGCAAGATCGAATCCTGGCCGAGATTATCGGTGTTCATCTTGCTGAGGGTATTGATGAAGCCGGTTGGCCAAAACATGTGAATGCTCAAGTGCTGGCGCTAAACGGGTTTCGCGCCGAGTTTCGCGATTTGATTACCGCCTGCCTTGAGCACGGGGTAAGCCCAGAGCAGTTAGTGGAGCTTGGCCAGAAGCATAATCGCACCGAATGGGTTGCCGCTTCAGGTTTGTTTAGCAACTATCTTTTGGTTGTAAACGGTGCCGAATATGAATCACGCTTCGACACCACACTGTTGCTTCGAGATGCAGCCGATTGGCTAACGGCGCTCGCCGAATGGCCAGAATCAGTTGCCCAAATCAAGTTGATTTTGGTTGATGATGCCCAAGAGCTGACCCCAGCTGCTAGCTACCTTTTGAAGGCGCTTACCTCTCGTGGGGCAGATCTAGTTCTTTACGGTGATCCCGATGCATCCACCCTAGGTTTTCGTGCTGCTGACCCCAGAGCCATGAGCAAATTGGCTGCAGAAATTGCCAACCAAAATCAGATTCAAGTTGAAGAAATATTTGTGCAACCGCAGCATGCAATAAGAACACCTGCGATTTCATCAGTCTTGGCTCGCGTTAGTTCGCAAATTGATACCGCTCGTGCAGGTAGGCAGCGAAAAGGGCTTAACCCAAATGCAGATTTGGTAGCCGCAGACTTGGCTGGTCTTGAAGGGCACGTCTTTAATCAAGCGCAATCTGAAACGGCCTGGTTAGCCAGGCGGCTTCGTGAACTGCACCTATATGACGGAATTGCTTGGAACCAAATGGCGGTTGTTACCAGGTCTCGTGGCCAGTTAGAGCAGCTTTCGGTGGATCTTGCTCATGAATCAGTTCCGGTGAATCTTTCTGGTGCTCAAAGTGCGCTTAGAGATGAGTTTGGTTCTCAAACATTACTTAGGTTGGCTGATGTTCTTTTACAGAATCGTGAAATTGATGCCCAAGTTGCAGTTGAACTTTTAACCTCTCCACTTTGCGGTTTAGATTCCCTTGGTATGCGTCGACTGCGCAGGGGGCTGCGCCGCGAAGAGCTGCTGGCCGATGGCACGCGAAATAGTGATGAGTTGCTGGTTGCACTTTTCGATGCAGCTGGCAGTGTTGCCACTATAAAAAGCCAAGAAGGCAAGCGGGTTGATAAGTTTCTGAAGAATTACTTTGCGGCAAAAGAAATAGCAAACGATAAGAACCAAAGCATTGAAGATTTGCTGTGGCAAATTTGGAGTGCCTCAGGCCTTGCAAAATCTTGGCAAGAATTATCCCGCGGTATTGGCGAGGTTGCACTGCAGGCAAATCGAAACCTTGACGCTGTGGTTTCTCTATTTGCGGCGGCGAATCGATACGCAGAAAGAAATCCAAACGGGGATGCCGGGGTATTCGTGCAGCAGCAGTTGGCACTGGGGCTACCAGAAGACACCCTTGCGCTAAACGATAAAAAAGATTCTTCAGTTCTTCTGCTCACGCCATCAGGTTTGATTGGTCGCCGCTTTCAAGTAATAGCTTTGCCGCAGCTAGTTGAAGGGGTGTGGCCAAATTTGCGACCAAGGTCTTCTTTGCTTGGCGCCACGGCATTGGATGCCCTAATGGCTGGCAGAGTTGACGACCCGAATGAAATGCAAAGATCTGAATTGCCAGACGAGCTACGAATGCTACACAAGGCAGTGGGAGCTGCAAGTGAAAGGCTCTTGGTTTCTGCAACAGAAACTGAAGATAATCAGGTTTCTCAATTCATTAATTTGATGCTAGGCGAGATTCCTGAACCCACTTCATTTAGTTCTGCTCCTCTAACTTTGCGCGGCATGGCTGCTGAGCTTCGCCGAAAATTGGCTTTGGCTGAAAACTCGCATGAAGTTGACTCAGCTGCTTTGGGTTTGGCCAGATTAGCGAATGCTGGGGTAGCCGGAGCGCATCCGGATAGTTGGTACGGACTTATGCCACTCTCAACCATTGAGCCCTTGGCAGACCTTGCCGATGAAATGGTTACCATTAGGCCGTCGCAGCTTGAGAATTTCGTTAAGTGCCCGCTGCACTGGTTTCTTAATGCTCATGGGGGAGGCGACACAACCTTCTCTGCAAACCTTGGATCCCTGGTGCACAAAGCTTTAGAGCTAGGAACTGAAATAAACGAAGAGCAGCTTTGGAAACAAGTTGAATCTAAATGGCACACGCTAAATTTTGAATCTGATTGGCTTGAAAATTCTGGTGAGCGCAAAGCTAAAAAAATGATTGGCAACATGGTGCAATACCTACGCAAGTTTGAGGCCGATGGGGCAAAGGTTATTGGCCGCGAAGTGAGCTTTGAATTTGAAATGGGCAAGGCTCAAATTCGGGGGCAGGTTGACCGTGTAGAGCTGTATCCTGATGGCCGCGTGATGATCGTAGATCTAAAGACTGGAACCAAGGCATTCACTGCTGAAGAAGCTAGAGAGCACGCGCAGCTTGGGCTTTATCAGCTTGCATTTGAACACGGAGCATTCAGCGAATTACTTGATCTGCCTAAAGAGGCAAAGTTAGCTGGAGCAAAACTTTTACTTGTCAGCGGTGACAAACCAACAGAGCGTGAACAGCCTTCGATACAAGACTCTGAAGGCTTGCAAAACAAATTTGAAGCCATGGTCTCTTCTGCCACACATGGCATGGCAATGCTTGACAACGTATTTATTGCTCAGGTGGGCTCTCATTGCAATAACGAAAACGAGTTCGGCTCCTGCCAAATTCATCTAACTAGGGCGGTGAGTTTCGTTGGCTGAGGTAACCGCTAAACCAAAATTTTCTGCCAATCAGGTTTACCAGGTAATTAAGCCGTTCAACCTAACTAAAGAGCAAGAGCAGGCCGTTCAAGAGGCCAAAGTTGATTCGCCTTCTTTGGTAGTTGCCGGCGCTGGAAGCGGCAAGACAGAACTGATGGCCGTTCGCGTGCTTTGGCTGGTGGCCAATGGTTTTGCCAGACCGGATCAAATTCTTGGGCTTACCTTTACGCGCAAGGCAGCTGCCGAGCTAAGTAAGCGAATTTATGAAAGCTTGCTGAAGCTTCGTGACAGTCAGATGTGGCCAGAAGATCTTGAATACGACTTTGCTGCGCCTACAATTTCAACCTATAACGCATATGCCAATAACTTATTTCGCGACTACGCGCTTTCAATTGGCTACGAACCAGAGGCCGCACTGCTAACCGATGCGGCCGCATTCCAATTGGCCAGAGAGGTAGTAACCAAACAGGGCTCCAGTGTTGACGCGCGAATCGCAGACATAGACACAAACCTGAATTCCATAGTTGAGATGGTTTTGGCTTTGGCCCAAAGCATGAACGATAACTTGGTTGAGGGTCAACAGGTTGAGTCAGTAATCGATGCGGTTATTGCCGCCTGCTCAGAACTGCCAAAGAAACCCGGATCAGCCGACACCACGCCGTATGCGTACATGGCCCAAACTCTTGGCCCGTTGGTTATCACGCCAATCATTGCCAAACTTGCCGACGCCTATCGCCTTGAAAAAAAGCGAAACGGATTTGTGGATTACTCAGATCAAGTTGCTCTTGCCGAACTTGCTGTGCGAGAAGTGCCGGCACTGCGTGAACGAGAGCGCGCACTACACACCCAGATTCTGCTTGACGAGTATCAAGACACTTCTTATCTGCAGACTCGTCTTTTGCAAAATCTTTTCGCCGGTACCTCAGTTTTTGCTGTGGGTGATCCAAACCAATCAATTTATGGCTGGCGCGGGGCGAGTGCCTCAAACCTAAGCTCGTTCTATGCCGACTTCGAAGCACCAGAATCGGCTACAAGTTTCACGCTTTCAACTTCTTGGAGAAACCCAAAACAAGTTTTGAATTTGGCGAATCACCTAATTGATTCCTTGAAGGTCGTTGAGTTGGCGGCCGCCCCAAATGCCGGTGATGGCCAGGTGCAAATGCATTTTGAGCAAGACATTGAGTCTGAGGCCAGCAAAGTTGCATTGTGGTTCAAGAAACGCATGACCGGCGAAAAAAGTGGTGCCTTGCTGATGCGCAAGCGCAGCCAGATGCAACTTTTTGTAGATTCACTTGAATCAGCAGGCCTAGATGTTGAAGTGGTAGGGCTCGGCGGTTTGCTAGAAATGCCAGAGGTGGTTGATTTGGTGGCTGCCCTGCGTGTTATTCATAATCCGGCTGCGGGCAGTCAGCTGATTAGGTTATTGGCTGGGCCGCGATGGCGTATTGGCGCAAAAGATCTTGATCGGTTACATCGATACGCTACGCGCAAGGCTCGAGTGGCAGACGAATTGCGGGAAAAAATACAAGAAGGTTTGGCTCCAGAAGATTCGCTATCTATTGTTGATGCGTTGGATCTGATTCTTGAAGAAAAAGAGCCAGACCAAATTGGCTTTAGTGATTTGGGTCTACCTAGGTTGCGCGATGCGGCAAGGCTGTTAAGAGCTATGAGGCAGCAGACCGGAATGGGCCTGGCGGAGTTTGTGCGTTCTGTAGAACAGGAGCTCTGGTTAGACATAGAAGTTCAAGCAAATCCTCGGCGCAAGAATCCAATGGCGCATCTGAATGCATTTGCCTCAATAGTCTCGGGCTACGCCGCAGGCAACAACCAGCCAAACCTTGGTGGCTTCTTGAATTGGCTGGAATTTGCCGATGAACGTGAAAAGTTTGAGGTTCCAAATTCCAACCCGGAACGCGGGGTAGTTCAAGTTCTAACTATCCACGCGGCCAAGGGCCTGGAGTGGGACAACGTTGCTATTGCCAATCTAATTGATGGGGACTTTCCAAGTTCAGGCAAAGGTAGCTCGGGTTGGTTAGGCAGTGGCAAGTTACCGTTTCCGCTTCGTGGCGACCGTGATTCTCTTCCGATTTGGAACTACCAAGCTTGTACATCGCAAAGCCAAGTCAAGGCCAGTGTGGATGAGTTCAAAGATGAAATGCGAAAGCACCTCTTTAACGAAGAGTTGCGGTTGATGTACGTTGCAGCCACCAGACCCAGAGAGCAGCTGCTACTGACCGGTTCTTATTGGAAACCCGGCAACAAGAACTCAAGAAAGCCTTCACAATTTTTTACTTCTGCAGCTGAACTTTTTGGGTTTGCAATTACAGATCTTGAGTCAGATCTGAACCCCATTCAGGCAGACGCTGAATTTGAGGTTTGGCCGCTGGACCCCCTTGGTGAAAGGCACCGCAAAGATGTTGAGCGGGCAGCGCAGCAAACTGCTAATGCACTCCAACGTTTGGAAACCGAAAAACCTATTTCGCAAATTAGCGAAATTCTAAATGCGGATGCAATCCAACAAGACATCAACTTGCTCATAGCGGAGCGCGAAGATTCAATTGCGGCCTTGAACCATGTGGAGTTGCCTGTTCGTATTCCGGCTTCTAGTTTTAAGGATTTTATTGGTGACTACGAAAACGTGATCCAGCGGCTTCGCAGACCAATGCCGCAGCCGCCTTATAAACAAACCAGAGCTGGAACAATATTTCACAATTGGGTCGAGCACTTCTTTGGCTCGTCTGCTTTGCTTGAAGATAAAGCCTCGGCCGATGCGGGTGACTCTTTGATCAACGATGAGAACATTCAGCCTTTGATTGACAATTTTTCTAGATCTAGGTTCGCCAAACTAAAGCCAATTGATGTGGAACGAGAGATTCAATTAACAATTGCCGGAAATACATTTATCTGTAAATTAGACGCTGTTTTTGAAACCCAGAGCGGCGTGCTTATTGTGGACTGGAAAACTGGCAAGGCACCTAAAGATTCGGCCGATGAAAAACTCAAGACACTTCAGTTGGCGCTATACAGGCTGGCCTATTCAGAGTTCGCTCAAATTCCAATTGATCAAATTGAAGTTTGCTTTTACTTTGTAGCCGACAACGTTGAGCTGGTTCCTAGTGTGGTGCCAAGCGCAGCCGAGCTAATGACTCTTTGGGGTCAGGTTAGCAAGTAACTGGTTTCCGTTAAAAGAGCTCGCTGTCTGTCTTTGACGGAATTTCCGAAACGTCGATTGGCCGAGTGGTTGTGTCTTCAACGGCAACTGGTTTAGCCTCAGTTGCAACCGCAGAGACAGGTTTGGCAATTAATCTACCCACTGCTCCGGTAGCAACATCTTCTGCAAGAACTTCTAGCATGCTTACTGCGTCATCGATGATTTCTTGATCTTGCTTGGCAATGCCATGCATCAACCATCTAGCTATTTCGAACTCGCTGTACAAAGTAGCGCGCAGTCTTAGCGAGTCATCAACGTTGTAGTGAGACTGACGATAGACGTCAATGATGCTTTCAGAAAGTTCATGAATGCCGGCACCAAGAATCCAGGCAAAGTCTTCTGCCGGGTCTGATACTCGAAGTGTGCTCCAGCCAAGCACTCCGACTACTTCATCGTCGAGGGTTAGCAGGGTGTCACCGTTGAGGCCACCGTGAATAACGGCAGGCTTGAACCGGAACAAGCTAACATCTTCAAGCGCCTGCTCCCATCTTGACAACAAAAGTGCAGGTACTTTTCCGGTGCTGGCAAATCTATCTAGTTCGGCTACTCGACCGCGAACGATTTCGGCTGATTCGAACGATGCCAAGTGGGCATTCTCAATGATTGCAGGGTCTAGGTTGTGAATTGCGGCTATGGCCTTGGCAATGCTGTGGGAAAGCGCTGAATCAGCTGGCACTGAGCCGATATCGGTTGGGCTTCCGTAAACGAACTCGAATACCAGTGCGCGTGAGCCTTTTTCATCCTTAACCTCACCTATTTGGTTGGTTAACTTGAACGGCAGGCGCATGCGCTCTGGCTTGCCTAGGGCCTTAAGCGCCCTAAGCTCAACGTCTTGCTCGGCTCCGGCGGCCTGAGTGTTTGCCACTCTGATCACATAGTGCTCACCAGTGGTTGCAGTAAGCAGGGCAGTGTCGAAGGCACCGTTCGAGTTGGCCGAAAGGCTTTTAACTTCGTGGAAATT
Source organism: Actinomycetota bacterium (assembly GCA_039805425.1). Taxonomy (GTDB): domain Bacteria; phylum Actinomycetota; class Actinomycetes; order Actinomycetales; family Microbacteriaceae; genus Rhodoluna. Next base: position 6,909 of record JBDLUH010000004.1, on the reverse strand, counting down.
TAGGTGCGGAACAGCAGCTTTAGCTAACGCAGCTAAAATCAAGGGAGATTTGGCCATGGAATTTAGGTTAGACCGAAACCTAGGTTTCCCCATGTACCGCAACGCGAACGAAAGAGCCTGATGAACGAGCCAATTTACCTGCCGATGGCTCGCTCTGCTCTAGACCGCGACTATCTGTCTCGCAAACTTGAAGATCTTTACGGTCAACTTGATTCCGATGCTCAAACCAAAGTGCTACCTATTTATAAGGGAAAAGTGTTACTGGTCGAAGGTACAGATAGTCACAAGCCGCAGCTTCGACTTTTTGAAACCTCTCAAATTCCAAGTACCACCTATCTTGCATATCTTGGCAAAGCAACAGGTGGTCACGAACTTGAGGTAGGAACCTCTGTTGTGCTGGCTGTTATTGATGCCGATCTTGCTTTTTCACTTGAACCAAGCACCGATAACTGGCAAGTGCTGAGAAGGACTGGCGCCGGCCTTAGTGATCTTGGTGTTGGTCTTTACGCACAAGCGCTTGCTCTTTCTAATTGGCATGAAAATCACGATCACTGCCCAAAGTGCGGATCAAAAACAGAAATTATTCAATCTGGTTGGGTACGCCGCTGCCCGAAGGATGACACTGAACTTTATCCACGAACTGATCCTGCAATCATTTGCAGTGTCATTGATCACGATGACCGCATTCTCTTGGGCTCTCAAGGAGTATGGGAGGAAAATCGATGGTCCATTCTTGCCGGATTTGTTGAGCCAGGTGAATCACTTGAGGCTGCAGTGGTTCGCGAAATGTACGAAGAGTCCGGCCTTGAAGTTGTGAACCCGGTCTACCTTGGCAGCCAAGCGTGGCCGTTTCCTTACTCCCTTATGGTTGGTTATGCGGCCCGACTGGCTCCGGGCTCCGATGGAGTGCTTATTCCAGATGGTGAAGAGATTGAAAAGTTGCGTTGGTTTAGCAAAGAAGACATTGCGCGCGAAGCAACTAGTTTGTTGTTGCCAGGCAAGTTAACAATCTCTAGGGCTTTGATAGAACACTGGTACGGTTCTGAAATTACCTCGGCAAGCGAACTGAACTAATTCAAAAATGCAACCCGATACCCTGCTTGAAAATCTAGATCCGGAACAGCGCGAAGCTGCGGAGTCATTAATTGGGCCTACTTGTATTTTGGCCGGTGCCGGCACCGGAAAAACTCGCACGGTTACTCACCGCATCGCCTATGGAATAGCTAAAGGCTATTTTTCGGCGAATAGGGTTTTAGCTCTGACATACACCAATCGTGCAGCCGGGGAGCTGCGTGCTCGCCTTCGCCAACTTGGGATTGGGGCTGTTTCTGTTAAAACTTTTCACGCCGCAGCGCTTTCGCAACTGGAATTCTTCTGGCCACAGTTCGCTGGCGTGCCTGCCCCCACCGTGCTGCAATCTAAAGCCAGACTAATTTCTCAAGTAGCAGACGCTTCAAAGATACGGCTTGATGCCGGAGCGCTTAGAGACTTTGCCGGTGAGATTGAATGGCGAAAGTACTCCATGTTAAGCATGGAAGATTATTCGGCCATCGTGAAGTCAAGACCAAAGGTTGGTGGCCTCAGTCCTGCCAAAAATTTAGAGCTTCAGATGGCTTATGAAGATGCCAAGATAAAGGCCCAGCGGGTTGACTGGGAGGACGTCTTGGTTTTAACTCTGGGCATGCTTCGCGCAGAGCCAAGAGCTCTTGCCCATGTGCAACAGCAATACAGATTCTTCACTGTAGATGAGTACCAAGATATTTCACCTTTGCAGCATGCTCTGCTAGATACCTGGTTAGGGAATCACTCAGACCTTTGTGTGGTTGGCGACCCAAATCAAACAATCTATTCGTTCACTGGCGCCACAAGTGAATTCTTGCAAAATTTTGATTCCAGATACCCAGACGCAAACGTAATTCAACTCACAAGAAACTACCGTTCAACTCAGCAGATAGTTTCTTTTGCCAATCGTCTAACTACAGATTCAGCAACCGTTGAACCGCTTAGGTCAGAGGGTGAGATTGGGCTTGCTCCAAGATTGCTCTCGTTTGCCACGGTTTCAGACGAATGTGCAGCACTTGCTGGCAGTATACGAACCAAGATTGATCAGGGCACTAAGCCAAGTGACATAGCTGTGCTGTACAGAGTCAATGGCCAATCGGAGGCCATTGAAAATGCGCTTACCGTGGCAGGAATCGACTACCAGGTTCGCGGCGGCGAAAGATTCTTTAATCGCCCGGAAATACAGTCTGCGATTCGCTCTGTGCGAGCCGAAGCGGTTTCACCAACTGATAAACCTCTGTATCAAGTTGTCTCCGACATCTGCCGTTCACTTGGCTGGCAAACCCAGCAACCAACAGAAAAAGGTTCAGCGCGTGAGAAGTGGGAGTCACTTAATTCTTTCTTGGCAATCACAGATGAGCTTGCCGAAGGTGCAACTGTTGCCGACTTTGCCAAAGAACTAGATGAGCGTCAGCGCTCTCAGCACGAGCCAATCAAGGCCGCGGTAACTCTTTCGACTATGCACGCAGCCAAGGGCCTGGAGTGGGAGTTGGTCTATGTTGCTGGGCTCACCGAAGGCTATTTGCCAATCACATATGCCAACACAGATGCCGAGATTCGTGAAGAGCAACGGTTGCTCTACGTAGCTCTTACCCGTGCAAGAAAAGAGTTAACCCTTTCTTGGGCAAGGCGCGATGGCGCAGCCACCAGAGACAAAGAAGCCTCACGCTTTTTGAGCCTGCTTGCTCCTAGAGTTTAAGACTTAACTGCAATGGCAAGCCTCGTGTTTTGGCCACCTAAATTCTTGGACCAAACCCGTTCTTAAATTCAAGCTGTAGCCAGATAAGTTTTCTTCAGCTAATTCAAAGCCTGAAACCTTGTCTAATCGTGACAATATTTTTTGCACCACTATGCCTGCAGAAAAAAGCTGACTCGAGACATCGTCAAATCTTTTGTTGCTAGTTAGTAATTGAGTGGCAATCACCGGCCAATTTGGGTTGTTTTGGGTTTTCATTTTATCGAGGCAAAAAAGACAGGCGCTCTGCCCAGGAATTATCATTGGGCTCACCCAAACCTCATCGGCTGTAAAAGTTACGGCCACGTGCGGTACGTCTCTGTTTATCCAAGTTGAGTATCTGCGAGGGTCAATCACTTGTTGTGAAATTAGAACCGCACAATCAATTTTTTGCAATTTACCTGTTTGCAGTTTTTTACCGGTAGACACCAAGGTTTGATTTGGTGAAGCAGCTAGCAAAGACCTAAGAGCGTCAATTCGATTTTGACCAACAAGTTGACTAGGAAACCCAGTTGGTCCTAAGTCGGCTTTTTCAACTTTGCCCTCGTCGTGACTGATGATGTGGCCAACTCCGGCTGCTGCAAGGGCTAGCGCAACCTGAATGCCAGCGCGCCCCAAATGGTCTAGGTGAATACTGCGCTGAATACGGCCAAGTAGAACGGCTTGGCCATCAACAGAATGAAGCAGGCTCGCGCGAATGATTTCTGCAAAAGCGCCAGCCACGAAATCTTCAGAAAGCCTTTGTTTTGGGGCTTTTGGCGGCGATTCATTTAGCAGCACCTTATTTATCGAGCCAAGCAGTTCGTTGGTTTCCTTACCGCTTAGACCAAGCTGCTTGGTCACAAGTGGCAACTGTTGGTCGGCTATGCCGTTGTAAAGAGCGGCAATCATGCGCTCTTGGGCGTTGGTCAGATTAGGCAGCACCACAGAATCTGGGCCTACCCCAAGTTGCATCTCGTAGGGTGTTCGCCAGATTGCTTGCTGGTTTGGGTTAATTCGCATCACCATAAGGGGAGTTTTCTAAGTAACTGAAAACAGCGCTTAAGTTATCCCCAGTTATTACTCACCCAAGAGGTCACGCAGGGCCTGATCAAAAGCATCGGGCAGTTGGCCACCCTCACGAAGTTTAGAAATCAGCGAACTGCGATTCTCAATATCTGTTGCTGTTGGCAGCACATCTGGGTGGTCCCAAAGCGAATCACGCTTTTCAACTCCAACTGCTGTTCCAATTTCGCGCCACATGGTTGCGGCCTCACGAAGTTTGCGCGGTCTTAGCTCAAGACCAACCAGCGTGCCAAAGGTTTGTTCTGCCGGTCCGCCGGTTGCGCGACGTCGACGAATGGCCTCTGCTACAGCGGCTGATCTTGGCATGCGTCTGGTTGCCTCTTCGGTAACAACGTCTACCCAACCCTCAATTAGGGCAAGCAAGGTTTCAATACTGGCGAGGGCGTTGTTTTGGTCTTCGGTGCGGTCAGCAATAAATGCACCAGATTGCAAAGCTGCGCGAAGTTCATCGGGATTTTCTGGGTCAAAGCCTTCAGCGATTTCGGTGATGCGCGAGTTGTCAATTGAAATTTCAGACGCGTACTTTGAAATCTGAGAAACAATCGCTTCGCGCAACCACTTGCTGTGCTTGAACAATCTAACGTGGGCCATTTCTCGAATTACAAGATAGATGTAGGCCTGGTCTCGTTCGATGTCTAAATCTTTCACGAACTGTTCTAGGTTTTGGGGCACAAATGCTGCGCGGGAATCTTTGAACAGCGGCAATCCAATATCACCACCCGATAAAACCTCGTGCGAAAGTTTTCCAAGTGCCTGGCCAAGCTGCATAGCAAAAAGAGCTCCGCCGGCTGACTTCATTACCCCTGAAGCGTTGCCTAGAATTTCCTGAATTTCTTCTGGGGCATTTGCAGTGAGGTTCTCGCTAAGTGCTTCGCTCATGCGATTTGCCACAGGTTGGCTAAGGGCTTGAAAGAGTGGCATTGCATCAACCACCCAAAGTTCTCTAGAAAGTAATTTGGCATCGCCGATAAGTTCAGGCATTGCTGTGGCTTCATTTAGCCACAGCGCGCCAATTGAGGTTGCGTCTTGAATTGCCTTTCGCGCAACATCGCTGATTGCGAAAGCGCCGCTGTGTGCGATTGCCTTGGCCTGGCTGGTGGCTAAATCCCAATTAACCCCAGTTGAGCCCTGCGCTGATAGCGAACTCATTGCCCGCTTCAGTTGGTCAAGCATGGCTGCCAGCGCCGCTGGGTCTGCTGGTAGCCCGGCCGCCTTGCCCAGTTGTTCACTGTCATTCCCCAATTCGCCTGACAAAAATTGGCGCATAAAAGCTTCAAAGTCGTCTGGGTTCATACCGTTTGACTCATTGGGGTTCTGATTGTCGTTCATTTACGTCCTTACCTACTAACCATAATCACGCATAGGCTTAAGTCATTCCTGAACACCGATAGAGGGCGACCTTGAGTTACAAGTTTGATTTTGATGAACCAGGCAGATCCAAGCCTCGTAAGTCAGCCGGTTGGGTGTTCCTTTTTATTTCCGCTTTGGCTCTGGTTGGCGTCTGGGCATTTCCAACTCCGTATGTAATCGAGCAGCCTGGCCCAACCTATAACGTGCTTGGCTCTGACGGTGGTTCAGAGATCATCAGCATCAACGGTGCTTCAACATATCCAACATCTGGCAATCTAGATCTGCTAACCGTGCAGATTGTTGGCAACCGCGAGCAAACCCCAGGTTGGCTAGATATATTTTTGGCATGGACAGACCCATCAAGAAGTGTTCTTTTGCTAGATCAGGTATTTCCGGCGAACCAGACAACAGAACAATCTGAAGCCGAAAGTACGGCAATGATGGAGCAGTCGCAGCAAGAAGCCATTGCCGTTGTGCTTCGCAAACTTGGTTACACGGTTCCGGTGGAGCTCTATGTAAGTGAGGTCTCTAAAAATTCACCTTCAAGCGGGCAGGTGGTAGCAGCCGATTTCATCAGAACGGTTAATGGCGTCAAGGTAGCAACCATTGAGGAGCTAAGAGCTGAAGTAAATAAGTTCAACGGCTCAACTCCGGTAAAGCTAATTATTTCGCGCGCGGGAGTAGCGAAGAGTTTTGATTTGACTCCGGTCAAAGACGAATCAGGGGCATATCGCTTAGGCCTGCTGGTTGGCTACAAATATGACTTTCCTGTAGATATCAACCTGAAACTTGCCGACGTTGGTGGCCCATCGGGTGGAATGATGTTTGCTTTGGGCATCTACGACAAGCTAACACCGGGTCAATTAACCGGGGGGCAGTTCATCGCAGGAACAGGAACAATTGATGCCGCTGGCAATGTTGGGCCAATTGGTGGAATTCAACAAAAAATGTACGGTGCAGCAAGTGCCGGGGCAAAGTTTTTCTTTGCTCCTTCACAAAACTGTGACGAAGTGGTTGACCACACTCCATCGGGCTTGAAAGTTTTTAAAATTGATAAATTTGACGATGCCCTCAAAGCATTAGAAAAAATCGGCAAAGGTAAAGACACTTCTTCACTGGCTACATGTGAAGCTAACTAGGTAACAGGAGAAACATGACTAACAGCACATCAGCCCCGCGAAAGAACTCGTCACCGGCTGCAGTCGCAACTTTGATACTTGTGGTTATTGGTGTTGCCGCACTTGGCTTGCTTAGCGTCTACACAGATTTCTTGTGGTTTGGGCAGTTGGGTTTTCAGTCTGTTTTCACCACGCAGATTGTTGCTCAGGCAGCTACCTTCGCCGCGGGTGCAATTGTCATGGCGCTGTTTACCTGGCTTGGGTTTTACTTAGCTTTCAAGAACCGCCCAATTTATGTCAAGTTCTCTGGCGAGAACGACCCATTCGCCGCTTACCGCCAACTACTAGATCAACTGCGTCGCCTAATCATGATTGGGCTTCCGGCGGTTCTTGGCTTGCTGGGTGGAGTTGCAGCGGCGTCTCAGTGGGAAACTGTTTTGCTTTGGGTGAACCGCACCTACACCGGAGAAGTTGATCCACAATTTGGCTTAGACGTTTCTTTCTATTTGTTTGATCTGCCGTTCTTATCTGCAGCGGTTGGGTTTGTTTCGGCAGCTGTACTACTAGCTGGATTAGTTG
>JBDLUH010000003.1:0-39065 GCA_039805425.1 Actinomycetota bacterium | reverse complement strand
TCAATGCTCGGACGAAACTCTTCAGGAGTTACCTCAATAGTTAACTTCGCGCGAGTTGGCTTAATGCGATCAACAGCAGTTTTCAAGGGCTCTTCCTCTGAAAAGGGCCCGCCTCCGCAAGGAAGACGAGCCGGTTTTATTTCATAAATTTGGTCGGGGTGACAGGACTCGAACCTGCGATATCCTGCTCCCAAAGCAGGCGCGCTAGCCACTACGCTACACCCCGGTTGTTTGAACAACCTCAGTGAGTCTATCCCATAGAATGGAGTGGTTGCGTCGGTTTTTGCGAAAAAACCACTCAATACCCGCGGGCGTAGCTCAATGGTAGAGCCTCAGTCTTCCAAACTGATGGTGCGGGTTCGATTCCCGTCGCCCGCTCCAAATCTAAAAGACCCCTCTTATCTAGAGGGGTCTTTTCTAGTTCTGACAGCCTACGCACCAGTACAACTTGCGCGTTGCCATGATTTCTAAGGTCAGGTTGGTGTTGCACACTCTGCAAGGCAGGCCCTCGCGCTTATAGACAAAATTTCTATCAGCTTTATTTGGGCTTCTATTTCTTAGTTCATCGCGGGTAATCATGAAACCGGTCTTCACACCAACCCTTAGCAATTTGACTGAGTCACGCCAAATCTCCCTCAGCTGTTCTTCGTTAAGAGTTTTTCCCAAACGGTGTGGGCTAATTCCCGCTCGAAATAGAATCTCAGCTCGGTAAACATTTCCAATTCCGCTGATAATTTCTTGATTCATAAGAAGTTGACCAATTGGTGAATTTGATTTTTGCACGCGTTGAATGAACCTAAGCTCCTCGGTGCCTTTTGAATCTGGGTTCAAAGGATCAGGACCAAGACGGTTTTCTACTTTTTTAACTTCTGCGTTCGTGATCACTTCACAAACAGTGGGTCCACGTAGATCGGCAAGTTTATTTGCGGCTACAAAACGCGCCCTGACCTGCCCAACCGGCGTTGGCGGCTCATTTTCAAAAGTTGAGAAATTCCACTTGCCATAGATTCCCAAATGAATTCGAAGCGTTAAATCATTCTCAAATTTTAAAAACAATTGCTTTCCAATAGCACTAGCTTTTACTAATTTTCGTTCAGATATGAGCTTTGAATCGGATGCAAATCGGCCTTGAGGTGAAGTGACGCTAATTTTCTCGCCAGCAAATAATTTGTTGAACTCGTTGGCAGTTCGGTGAACGGTGTGTCCCTCGGGCATCTATCGCTTTCTAAAAAAATTAGAGAATTTCGCCGGTCTGTTCGTAAGTTGCGATTTTGCCAATTCGACGAATGTGGCGGTCATCATTGCTAAACGGCTGGGCGATGAAGAGCTCGATGATGTGTAGCACTTCCTCTTGACTGTGCTGCCTTGCTCCAACCGCAATAACATTTGCATCGTTATGCTCCCGGGCCAACTTTGCTGTTGATTCGTTCCAGGCTAGAGCGGCACGAATTCCCTTGACTTTGTTTGCAGCTATCTGTTCTCCGTTGCCTGATCCCCCAAGCACAATACCTAATGCCTGTTCTCCAGCTTTTTCATCGGCAACAACGGCCAAAGCTGCGTTAATGCAAAAACTTGGGAAATCATCTAGCGGGTCATATGATGATGGGCCGTGGTCAAAAACTTCATTACCTTGTTTGGTCAACTCTCTAATTAGAAAGTGACTTAGTTCTAGGCCAGCGTGATCGGTAGCTATGTGAATGCGCATGCTTGAAGTTTAGGGCTTCTTCTTTGCCCTAGCTTTTTCGAAGCCGCTCCTAAATGTTCTTAGGGCCAACGATGCGGCTAAAGATGTAAGCAGAACGTAGGTGATGGTAAGCGCTTGAAGTTGCCCCCCGAACGATGTCGATGCGGCCAGGCCGGCAATCACAATTGAGAACTCTCCCCTAGGAATCAAGAAGGCACCGGCTCGTTTCCAAGCCGAACCGTCTGACATGTCTTTAGCGATGTTCCAACCCACAAACATTTTGCCAGCAACCCCAAGTGCGGTTAGCAAAAGCGCCAACGGAAGAACTGCCAGCATGTCACTGGGAGACACGCTTAATCCAAAAAATAAGAAAAAGACAGCGGCGAACAAGTCTCTAAGCGGAGAGAGCCTCAGCCTTACCGCATAAGCCACCTCTCCGGTAAGGGCTAATCCAACCAAAAACGCTGCTACCGCAGAAGAGAACCCAATTAGCTCGGCTGATCCGGCTGCGAAAAGCGCCGCACCAAATACGGTCAAAAGCAACCCACCCTGAGCCTGCGTGTTTAGTACTTTACCTAGGGCGTCTTCGCCCCGAAAAGAAATAAGTAGAGCTACCGCGGTAACCAAAATCGCAACGGTGACTGAGAGGAACCCGGCAATTGCGCCAGCACCGGCTACCAGAGTGGTAAGCAAAGGAAGGTAGGGAGCCAGCGTTAAGTCTTCAACCACAAGAACTGTTGTCACTCGCCTAGATACTTCGGAGCGCTGCCAACCTGTCTCTTTCATCATTTGCGAGGCAATGCCCGAAGAACTGACATACGTGATTCCGCCAAGTACCACGGCGCCCAAAATGCCCCACCCCAAGATAAGACCAATCAAGGCTCCTGGAATTGCGTTCAAAGCAAAATCAATGGCACCAATTGATTTTCTTTCCAGGAAAGCTGCGGCAAGATTTGGACCTGAATGCTCTAGCCCAAGCATTAGCAGTAAAAGAATTGCCCCTAGCTGTGCTCCGGTGTTTAGAAACGATTCGCTAAGGTCAAGAGGCACAAGGCCCCCCTTACCTAAAGCAAGCCCAATAGCCAAATAAAAAGGAACCACAGATAGCTTGATTCGCACTGCGATAAAGGCTGCGATTCCTAATCCAAGAAGAACTAAACCAATTTCAGTTAAGGCCAAACTTTGAGTCACCGAGGCATTCGCGGCAGTTATAAAGTTCCCCATACCCCGATTATCCCCTAGAAACGAAGCGATTAGGCTAGCAACATCAACTACACCGATGTATGGAGAGACAATGCCTGGAACAAACCTGACACGCTTAGAGGCTCAAGAGCGGGCATCGTTAATCAAGGTCTTGAGTTATGAAATTCACCTAGACCTAACTACAGGTGAGAAAAACTTTGAATCAACCACAATTGTAAAATTCCAGGCAAATCAGTTGGGTTCAAATACATTTATTGATGCAATCACCAACAGCGTTAATCGCGTTGTGCTAAATGGCAAAGAACTTGACCCAAAGCAAGTTTCAGATGGCGTTCGCATTCAACTCAACGACCTGGCCGCCGAGAACGAGCTTTTGGTTGAGGCAACCGCAAACTATATGAACACCGGAGAAGGACTGCACCGATTTGTGGACCCAGTTGATGACGAGGTCTATCTATATACACAGTTTGAAGTTCCAGATTCACGTCGCGTATTTGCTGTTTTCGAACAACCAGACCTAAAGGCTAAGTTTCAGTTCAACGTCACCGCACCAGCTCACTGGAAAGTTGTATCGAATCAGGCAACACCAGCACCTACCGTGCTTGAAAACAACAAATCAACCTGGAAGTTTGCGCCTACTCCAATCATTTCTAGTTACATAACCGCCCTAATTGCAGGCCCTTATGTGGAAACCCGAAGCGAACTCACCAGCTCGAGCGGCAGAGTGATTCCACTTGGGGTATTTAGTCGCGCATCCTTGGCTCAATACATGGACGCCGAGTACATTTTTGAAAAGACTCGACAGGGTTTTGAATTCTACGAACAGCAGTTCAACATGCCCTATCCTTTTGAAAAATATGATCAGCTTTTTGTTCCTGAGTTCAACGCTGGAGCCATGGAAAACGCTGGAGCCGTCACTTTCACCGAGAGCTACGTATTCCGCGGCCAAGTAACTGATGCAATTCGCGAACGCCGCGTAGTCACCATCCTTCATGAACTTGCTCACATGTGGTTCGGAGACCTAGTGACAATGAAGTGGTGGAACGATCTTTGGCTAAACGAATCATTCGCCGAGTACGCATCTACTTTGGCAACAGCCGAAGCAACAGAGTGGCACGGTGCGTGGACTACCTTCACGGCTCTGGAGAAATCTTGGGCGTACCGCCAGGACCAATTGCCATCAACTCACCCAATCGTGGCCGAGATTAACGACTTAGAAGACGTTCAAGTAAATTTCGACGGCATCACATATGCAAAAGGCGCATCTGTTTTGAAGCAACTTGTGGCCTGGGTTGGTCAAGAAAAATTCATGGCTGGTGTTGCTAGCTACTTTGCTAAGCACGCTTATTCGAACACTGAGTTGACTGATCTTCTGGTTGAACTTGAAGAGCAATCTGGGCGCGAACTGCGCAGCTGGTCAAAACTCTGGCTTGAAACTGCCGGGGTGAACACATTGCGCCCGATCATAAAAACAAACGGGCAGGGGTTTATTGAATCTTTTGCTATTTCACAAACTGCAATTGCAGAACAGCCCACTCTTCGCCCACACCGAATGGCTATTGGCTTTTACAACTTGGTAGATGGCAATCTTAAGCGAGTTCACAGGTTAGAGCTTGATGTTGATGGGGCCACTACGAATGTCGAAGAGTTTGTTGGTATGGCTAGACCAGATTTGATTCTCTTGAACGATGACGACCTTGCTTACGCCAAAATACGCCTCGACGATAACTCATGGAAAACTGCATTGCAGCATCTTTCAACTTTTGAAGACTCACTGGCAAGAACTCTGATTTGGGGCGCAGCCTGGGACGCAACCAGAGACGCCGAGGCAAGCCCACAGGACTTCATTAAGTTGGTGCTAAATAACATCGCCAAAGAGACAGAATCAACAACCATGCTGACTTTGCTTCGTCAATTAGTTACTACAGCAAATTTGTATGTTTCTGAAGACAAGAGAAAATCAACAATCTCTTCAATTGGCTCTGGTTTGCTTAGCTTGGCGCGCAATGCCAAGCCAGGCTCGGATGCTCAGCTTCAATTCACCAAGTTCTTTGCCCTATTCGCAAACACTCCAGAGCTGCTTGACGATCTAGAGAACATTAGACAAGGCAATGAAAAGCTACCTGGGCTAACAATTGATGCAGACCTTAATTGGGAGCTACTTGCCGGCCTTGTAGTTGGAGGCCGAGCATCCGAAACAGACATCGATGCTGCATTGGATGCTGACAATACCTCTAACGGTCAAAAAGCGGCCGCTGGAGCGCGAGCGGCATTGCCTACCGTCGAAGCCAAAAAGGCAGCATGGCACGCCCTTACCCAAACGCATGACCTCTCAAATATTTTGGTTGACGCAGCCAGCCTTGGTTTCGTTCGAGTAGCAGATTCAAGACTTTTGGAACCGTACGCTGACCTCTACTTTGAGAACGCCGTGCGCATCTGGAGCGAGAACACTTTTAAGATTGCCGAGTATTTAATGGAGAACCTCTACCCTTACGCGCTGGCAAGCGAACAACTAAGAACAAAGACCTCAGTTTGGATTGATAAACCAGAGATTAAGAACATTCCTGCTCTTCGCCGAATCTTAATTGAAGCAAGAGCAAATGTTGAGCGCGCATTGGCAGCGCAAAAATTCGATTCGGAGAACTAAAGTGAACTTTTCTGAAACCATTTCAAACTGGCTAGCAATGGTTTGGCAGGATTGGTCAACCTTAATCAGGATTTCTCTGATTGTGATTGCTGCGGTAATTCTGCGTTCGATTTTGCTTGTCTCTGTGCGCAGAGTGGTAAAAGGCATAGTAGGTGGGGCTAAAAACAAGTCAGATTCAAACGGCGTCCTTGCACAAGCAAGGCTTGTGCAGCGAGCAAGAACAATGGGCTCAGTTCTGAGCAACCTGATCACTTGGACTGTCTACACAATTGCCGTCACAATGTTGCTGAGCGAACTTGGCGTTGCCGTTGGTGCTCTAATCGCCGGAGCCGGAATTGTTGGCGCCGCTCTTGGCTTTGGAGCACAAAACCTGGTTCGTGATTTACTCTCTGGATTATTTATTGTTCTTGAAGACCAGTATGGCGTTGGTGACAAAGTTGATCTTGGCGAGGCCAGTGGTGTTGTTGAAAACGTTGGACTAAGAGTCACACAGCTGAGGGATTCTAAGGGAACACTGTGGTACGTGCGCAACGGGGAAATTCTGCGCGTTGGTAATTCGTCTCATAAGAATTCTGACTCTAAAGGCAAAAAATGAGTAATGGCTTTGAAGACGCTGCAACCGTTGAGCCCATAAGAATTCGTGGCCTAAACGGAGAAACCGTAGGTGGCAACTTCTATGAAAAAGTTGGCGGCAAAGAAACCTTCAAAAAAATTGCCGAGAAGTTTTATGAAGGTGTGGCAACTGACGAAATTCTACGACCCATGTATCCCGAAGAAGATTTAGGTCCGGCAGCGGAGCGACTACAGCTTTTTCTGGAACAGTATTGGGGTGGACCAAGTTCCTATCAAGAGCTAAGAGGTCACCCGCGCTTGAGAATGCGCCATAACCCTTTCAAAATTAACCCCGAAGCAAGACACCACTGGCTTAGTCACATGCGAGCGGCGGTGGTTTTTGTAAATTTGCCACCTTTGCTAGAAGCAGAACTTTGGGCCTATTTGGACCGCGCTGCGACGGCCATGCTAAATACTTTCGAAGACTAAAACTTTGTCGCTGACTTAGCCAGCACGTGGCCGTGCTCGCTACTTAGTCGCACCCAGCCATCTGCGTGGTACAAACCAACTTCTTCATTTTCGGTGAGAAATCCAAGCCCGGCAGCTGCAAAGGCTGCGCCGGTAGGAACGCGCGTCTCGAGATCAATTCCCCGGCCCCAAATTTCACCGCGAATTCTTGCCGCTATAGGCCCGCCCACAGATTCAGGAAGCGATGCCGCCACCTCGGCTATTCCATCTCGTGCAATTTGAGTGAGCCGAGTCTCATTGATTGTGCCCATAGCTTGCCACCCCTGTCTAGGTGGTGAAATGCCCGCCCAGGGCGCTCGTTGGGTTTCAAGAAGCTGAATCTTGAGCTCTGTTCCTTCTGGTTCGTTCATTAATTTGGCAAGCCGCTCTTGAACTGCGGCAATTGGAACCAAGGCATCTACTTCGGCTGAGCTAGCTAACTCACAAGTTCTAAGGCCTAAGACTGTAGGCCCCGAGTCCATGAGGTTTCCAGAATAAATAGGGGCAACATAGGCAGCCATAACCTGACCAAAAGCTCGCAACCGCACTAATCCGTCTGGGTCTAGTCGTTTAGCGCGAAGTAAATAGGACTGCAGATCGGCAGCGGTTTGCTGATCGGCTAAAACAAATGGGTTAATCATGACCTGTCTAAACTAGCCTGATATAGGCAATGTTGCCCTAAAGAATTGAGCAAAATCGTGAATCCTCAGATTCCCGCCAACCCACTGGCCGAGATGATTAGCACCCTAGACCTTGCCAAAATCGATGACCCCAATTCTCGCGAGGATATTTTCGAGGGGCAAAGCCAGTGGATGCCTCACGGTCGTGTCTTTGGCGGCCAAGTATTAGCCCAGAGTCTGGTGGCCGCATCACGCACTATTGAAGACAGATCTGTCCATTCGATGCATGGCTACTTCCTGAGGCCAGGTGACATAAATCTGCCCGTCACTTTTTCTGTTGACAGGCTTCGCGACGGACGCTCGTTTAGTACAAGACGCGTGCAGGCATTTCAAAAAAATGAACCCATTTTTTCAATGATTGCCTCGTATCAAGCACTTGATCCGGGTCTCGAACACCAAGACGAATTTCCAAATGACATACCTGATCCGGAATCGCTGCCCAGCGCAGCAGATTTAATGGGCGATAACCCGCACCCTGTTGCACAGTACTGGTCAAAGGCAAGGCCCTTTGACATGAGACATGTGCCTTCACCAATTTATTTCAAAGTGGAAGGTGAACCAGTTGCGCATCAAGCGGTATGGTTGCGCTCACTTGGTGAACTACCCGATAACCAGGAATTGCACACGGCCGCTTTGGCCTATGCAAGTGATTATTCAATTCTTGAAAGCATCTACCGCAGACATGGAATACCTTGGTCACACCCAGGGCTAAAATCTGCCAGCCTTGACCATGCGATGTGGTTCCACCGCCCCGCCCGAGTGGACCAGTGGATGCTTTATGTGCAGGAGTCCCCCAGCGCCCAAGGCGGCAGAGGTTTGGCAATAGGAAAAATATTTAGCAGTCGTGGTGAATTATTAGCCACAGTGGCTCAAGAGGGAATGGTTCGCATTCCAGAATTGGCAAAATAGAGAAATGATTAACAGAGAAAAGCTTGCATCCCTGAACCTGCGCGAGCAACAGACTTTTCAGGCTAGAAACCCAAAGTCGAAAGCCGCTTTCGAAAAAGCAGATCACCTATTTGGCAAAGTGCCAATGACTTGGATGAACAAGAAGGCTGGCGGGTTCCCAATTTACCTGGATCGCGCGGTTGGCAACAGAATTTGGGACATCGATGGCAATCAGTACATTGACTTTGCTCTAGGCGATACCGGTGCAATGGCGGGTCACTCTGCCCCAGCAGTAGTTGAAGCAATCGTTAACCGGGTCAAGAATCAGGGTGGCTTAACCACAATGCTGCCAACCGAAGATGCTGAATGGGTTGCGAAAAATCTAACTGAAAGATTCGGCATGGCCAAGTGGAGTTTTTCACTTACGGCTACAGACGCAAACCGTTGGGCAATTCGCCTAGTGCGAGCGATAACTGGAAAACCAAAAATTCTCTTTAACGCTTATTGCTATCACGGTTCAGTTGATGAGGCACTGATTGTGGTTGGTCCTGATGGTGAGGGCATGAGCCGCCCAGGCAATGTTGGCTCCCCCGTTGATGTAACCATGACTTCTAGAGTTGCAGAATTCAACGATCTAGTAGGACTTGAACGTCAACTAAAAAATGGCGATGTAGCAGCCGTACTTATGGAGCCTGCGCTAACCAATATTGGAATCGTACTTCCCGAGCCAGGATATCTGGCGGGCGTGCGCGAACTTACCCGCAAATATGATGCGCTGCTAATCATCGACGAAACCCACACTTTCTCTGCGGGTTACGGAGGAATGACAAAGCGTGACAATCTTGAACCAGACCTATTTGTAATTGGCAAGGCAATCGCCGGCGGAATTCCAACCGGAACTTACGGTCTTAGCGAACACCTTGCAGAAAAGATTTTGAGCCGCACTGACTTAGACCTAGTAGACATGGGTGGCGTTGGCGGCACACTGGCCGGCAATCCGCTTCAAATTGCTGCAATGCGTGCAACTTTGGAACAAGTTCTAACCGAAGACAACTTCAAGTACATGATTGACTTGGCAACGGTATTTACCGATGGCGTGAACGAGTTGTTTCTCAAGTACGACTTACCTTGGTCGATTAATCAACTTGGCGCTCGAGCCGAATACAGGTTTGCCAAGCCATACCCAAAGACAGGCACCGATGCCCACCACGCTGCCGATGCCGAGCTAGAAGATTTCCTTCATGTCTATTTGGCTAATCGTGGAATTATGCTCACGCCATTTCACAACATGGCGTTGATGTGCCCAACTACAACTTTGGCTGATGTTGAAAAACACCACATGGTATTCGAAGAAGCCATCAAAGAGCTAGTTGGCTAGTCATTAAAAGTAAAACCCCACCAGTTTGGTGGGGTTTTACTTTTTTTAGTTCTAGTCGCGCGTTAGGCGGCGATAGGTAGATCTGTGCGGCTTGGCAGCATCTGGCCCAAGTCTGGCAATTTTGTTTTCTTCGTACGCTTCGAAGTTTCCTTCAAACCAGTACCAGTTATCTGGGTTATCGTCGCTGCCTTCGTAAGCAAGAATATGTGAGGCCACGCGGTCCAAGAACCAACGATCGTGCGTAATGACCACTGCGCAACCAGGAAACTCAAGCAGTGCGTTTTCAAGCGAGCCAAGTGTTTCTACATCTAGGTCGTTAGTTGGCTCATCAAGAAGCAAAAGGTTGCCGCCCTCTTTTAGGGTAAGCGCAAGGTTCAAGCGGTTTCGCTCACCACCGGAAAGAACTCCCGCTGGCTTTTGCTGATCAGGGCCCTTAAAACCAAACGCAGCGACATAGGCCCTGGAAGGCATTTCTTGGTTTCCAACTTGAATGTAATCCAAGCCGCCTGACACAACTTCCCAAAGCGACTTATTTGGATCAATTCCGCCACGAGATTGGTCTACGTATGAAATCTTTACAGTTTCACCAATTTTTAGGTCTCCGCCATCTAGCTTCTCAAGGCCAACAATGGTTTTGAAAAGTGTTGACTTACCAACACCGTTTGGACCAATGACCCCAACAATTCCGTTTCTGGGAAGGCTGAACGAAAGATCTTTCATTAGTGAACGGCCATCAAAACCTTTTTGGATATTCTTTGCTTCAATAACAATGTCACCCAAACGTGGACCCATAGGAATTTGAATTTCTTCAAAATCCAATTTTCTTGTGCGGTCAGCCTCAGCGGCCATCTCTTCATACCTAGCCAAACGAGCCTTTGACTTTGTTTGGCGTGCCTTTGAAGATGAACGAACCCAATCAAGTTCGTCGCTCAAACGTTTTGCTAGTTTTGCATCTTTCTTTCCTGCAACCTCAAGACGCTCACGCTTTTTCTCTAGATACGTTGAGTAGTTTCCTTCATACGGATACGCGCGACCGCGGTCTAGTTCAAGAATCCATTCGGCAACGTTGTCCAAGAAGTATCGGTCGTGCGTTACGGCAAGAACCGCGCCCGGGTACTTGGCTAGGTGCTGCTCAAGCCAAAGAACTGATTCCGCATCAAGGTGGTTGGTTGGCTCATCAAGCAGCAACAGGTCTGGTTTTTCAAGCAGCAACTTGCAAAGGGCAACGCGGCGGCGCTCTCCACCGGATAGCGCCGTTACAGGTGAATCGCTCGGCGGGCAACGGAGTGCATCCATGGCTTGCTCTAGCTGCGAATCAAGATCCCAGGCGTCTAGGTGGTCAATCTGCTCTTGCAGGGTTCCCATCTCTGCCAATAATGTGTCAAAATCTGCGTCAGGCTCAGACATCAGAGCCGAGATCTCATTGAAGCGATCTAGCTTTGCTTTTGTGTCTTTTACGGCAAGTTCAACGTTGCCTAGTACGGTGAGCGACTCATCAAGTGGTGGCTCCTGCATCAAAATTCCAACAGTGTATTCCGGGCCAAGGCGAGCCTCGCCGTTTGAAGGCGTATCTAGGCCGGCCATAATCTTCAAGACGGTTGATTTTCCTGCCCCGTTTGGCCCTACAACTCCAATTTTTGCTCCGGGGATAAACGCCAGAGTCACATCATCAAGAATTACCTTGTCACCGTGCGCTTTACGCGCCTTGATCATCTGGTAGATGAATTCAGCCATAGAAAACTAACCACTTTCGGAATCTTTAGCAGCAGCCTCGAAAGCGTGAGAATGGCACCCTCTAACACCTGGCTTGCTATGGGTTTAGTTTACCCAACCAATGTGGCCCACTTTTGGGCCTATAAATGCAAGTAAGTGCAGAGGGTGCCGGACCTCCGTGAAGAGGTATAGAGCTGGATGCCGGCATTGGTTTCAACGAGGGGTGATGAGGGGCCAAGCCAGCATCCAGCAGTCTAGAAATTTACTTCTTCTTTGCGCCTACCAGCTCTGGTTCAGGCTCTAGCTCTGACTGATCTTCTTCGGGGTCTGGTTCGCGAACCAACACAGTTCTGGTAAACACTGAACTGCCCCAGGTCATATCGTGACCAAGTGAATCGGCTTCAACCTCTACCGAGGTTCCAGCTCGCTCGCCATTGTCCCAGTCGCGCACGCGCAACTTTCCAGCGACTACTAAACGATCACCCTTATTAATTGAGCCAGCCGAGTTAATGGCAAGCTGGCGAAATGCTGTGACTGTGAACCAATTAGTTTCACCATCAATCCATTTATTCTGATTTCGATCAAATCTTCGCTGTGATGAAGCTAACCGGAAAGAGGTAATTGGTAGGCCATCTTGAGTAACCAAGTGGCGAGGTGTGGTGGCAACCAGACCGGTAACCGAAAGTGTTTCTGACATGAAATGCCTTTCTCAAAACTTGAACCACGGAATGTGGTGTGTTTCGAGTTTGGCTAGAGGGCGAGACTATCGGTGTTGAAAATCTAAAACTGTGGATAACTGACTATTGGGCGCGAACGAAGGAAGAAAAAGCATTTCGAGTTTTAGCCATTTTCGGAGCTACCACAGCGTTGCAATAACCCTGATTTGGGTTTTTGGCAAAGAAATCCTGGTGGTACTCCTCGCCCACCCAAAACTGCCCCGCTGGCGAAACCTCGGTAACTATTTCGCCGTCCCAAACAGCTTTGGCGCGCTCAATTGCGGCCAAGAAAAGCTCATGCTCTGCGTCACTGCGATAAAACATAGCGGTGCGATATTGAGTGCCTACGTCATTGCCTTGACGGTTCACCTGAGTTGGGTCGTGCAAGGTGAAGAAAATATCCAGAATTACATCGGCAGGAATTACATCTTCATCAAAAATGATCTCGGCAACTTCGGCGTGTCCGGTGGTTCCGTTGCAAACTTCTTCGTAGCTAGGATTGGCTTTCTCGCCACCCATGTAACCAACCACTACGTCAGCTACGCCATCAAATTGCATATAGGAACTATCCAGGCACCAGAAGCAGCCGCCTCCAAGAACAAAACTCATCATGTCTCTAGCCTAGGCTTCTCTTATGGGTTATCAAGCCGCGGAAGACCGCTACAAAAGCATGAATTATCGCCGCACCGGAAAGAGCGGCCTGCTGCTGCCTGAAATTTCACTTGGACTTTGGCACAACTTTGGCGACAAAGACTCTATGACCACCCAAAAAGCAATTCTGCGCAAAGCCTTTGATCTTGGAGTGACGCATTTTGACCTCGCGAATAACTATGGCCCCTCAGCAGGGTCGGCAGAAAGAAATTTTGGTGTGCACTTTGCTCGCGACTTTCAGCCGTACCGCGATGAACTGATTATTTCCACAAAGGCCGGTTATGACATGTGGCCCGGGCCATATGGTGAATGGGGTTCTAGAAAATATCTTCTAGCATCACTTGATCAAAGCCTTTCTCGCATGGGGCTTGACTACGTGGATATTTTTTATTCACACCGATACGACCCGAACACTCCACTTGAGGAAACCATGGGAGCATTGGCCACCGCAGTGCACTCGGGTCGCGCGCTCTACGCCGGGGTTTCCAATTACGACGCCCAGCAAACGCGCGAGGCTAAAAGAATTTTGGAATCCAAAGGCATTCCACTCTTAATTCATCAGCCTAGGTATTCAATGTTTGACCGCACTCCTGAGGCATCTCTGTTCGACACAATTGGTATTGAAGGAATTGGTTCAATTGTTTACTCGCCACTTGCCCAAGGCCTTTTGACAAACCGCTATCTGGCTGGCGCGGTTCCAAAGAATTCGCGTGCGGCAAAGAATCATTTTTTGAAGCCAACCCAAATTTCAGAAGAATACCGCCAGCACGCCATCGCACTAAATGAGATTGCTGCAAAACGCGGCCAAACCCTCAGCCAGCTAGCCCTTTCCTGGGTGCTTCGTCAGCCAACAGTCACCTCTGCTCTAATTGGCGCAAGTAGCGTAAAACAGTTGGAACAAAACCTGGCCGCTGTTAGTTCACCTAAATTGAGCCTCGATGAACTTAAGGCGATAGAACCGCACGCAATCCACGGATTAGCGATTTAAAGTAAGGGAAACATGGCAACCATAGAACTTAGCGCAGCAACATTTGGTGACACCGTTGTGGCCGAAGGTATAACCATTGTTGATTTCTGGGCAGGCTGGTGTGGCCCGTGCATGCAGTTTGCCCCGGTCTACGAGGCCGCCTCAGAGAAACACACCAATATCCGCTTTGCCAAAGTAGACACCGAAGCCGAGCAACAGTTGGCAGGTGAAGCTGGCATAACTTCAATTCCCACCTTGATGGTCTTTCGCGATGGAATCTTGCTTTTCAATCAAGCTGGGGCACTTCCGGCGCCTGCACTAGAAGAACTTATTCAGGCGGTTTCAGACTTAGACATGGAATCAATTCGTAAAGAAATCGAAGCCCAAGGTGGAGACTTTGGCGATGTATCGGAACCTCAGGCCTAAATGCTAAACATCAAAAACAATTCAATGGCAATGGTTGCCACTATTGCACTGGTTGGCGTTGTGGCTTCAGTGATTGGCCTGTTCGACCCAAGCACTTGCGTGCAAGCTCAATCTAACGACTGGACCTCTTGCGCAAGCATCGCCCGCGATCGCCAAATTGGTTTCGTGGCTTTACTAATTCTTTCGGTTATTGGCTTTGCGGTTAGCTTGACTCGAAAAACTAAAAAGAACGATTAGGCAATAGCTTCTACAAGTTCCTGATAAGGCAACTCTGGGAACGCGTGGCGCACACCTGCGTAGGTCACTTTTCCATCGTGGGTGTTCAAGCCTTTTGCAAGTGCCTCATCTGTTGCCAGAGCAGCTTTCCAACCTTTTTCGGCAAGCGAAATCACATAAGGCAAAGTAGCGTTTGTCAGGGCTCGAGTAGAAGTAGCAGGAACAGCGCCTGGCATGTTGGCGACACAGTAGTAAACGCTGTTGTGCACTTTATAAGTTGGCGCATCGTGCGTGGTTGGCTTTGAGTTTTCAAAGCAACCGCCCTGGTCGATAGCAATATCTACCAAAACGGAACCAGGTTTCATTCCCTTAACCATTTCATCGGTAACAAGTTTTGGAGCCTTCTCGCCCGGAATCAAAACAGACCCAATCACAAGATCAGCGTCTTTCAGCTGCTCTGCAATTTCATATGCAGTGGATACGCGTGTTTTTATTTCACCCTTGAACCGGGCATCAAGTTCACGAAGTTTTGGAAGTGAGATATCAATCACGGTCACATCGGCTTGCATGCCAAGAGCAATAGTTGCCGCGTGCTCACCAGCAACACCGCCACCAATAACAACAACTTTAGCCTTTGGTGTTCCCGGAACACCACCCATTAGAACTCCAGTTCCGCCCTCGTTCTTCATTAACTGAAAGGCCCCAATCTGGGCCGAAAGTCTGCCGGCAACCTCACTCATTGGTTGAAGCAGAGGCAATGCACGGTTAGCAAGTTGCACTGTTTCATAGGCAATCGCAGTGGTGCCTGCCGCCAGAAGAGCATCGGTGCATTCCTTCGAGGCAGCCAAGTGAAGGTATGTGAACAGCACCTGATCGCTACGCATCAATGAGTACTCAGCTTTGATTGGCTCTTTCACTTTTAGTAAAAGGTCTCCGGCTGCCCAAACCTCTTCTGCAGTGGCTAACATCTTGGCTCCCTGCGCCACGAACTCGGTATCTGCAAAGCCAGACCCAACCCCGGCTCCCACCTGAATGAACACTTCGTGTCCGCGACGAACCAATTCGTGCACTCCCGCGGGGGTGATGGCCACACGGTTCTCGTTGTTCTTGATTTCGGTTGGGATACCTACGCGCATTTAAACTCCTTTAGATTTAGCTAAATACTGCAGGAATTACATTACAAACGTGTAAAGACCGCAGAATATTCACAAAAAGTTTGTATATTGCTTATAGATACAAGTATTGATGGGAAAATCGCCATGGCAACGAAGAATATTCAGGTTGAACTAGACGAAATTGATCGTGATCTGCTTCGGCTCCTAGGCGAAAACGCTCGAATGACCAATGCCGACCTTGCGGCCACCGTAGGTATCGCCCAGTCAACCTGCATCACCCGCGTCAGAGCATTGGTAAGCAACGGAGTGATTTCTGGCTTTAGTGCAAATGTTGACCCAGCAGCCATTGGGCTGGCAAGTCAGGTCTTGATTTCAGTGACCCTCAGAGCCGGCGCCAGATCACACCTTGCCGATTTCATGAAAGAGATGCGCTCTCTGCCTGAGGTTATCCAAGTATTTTTTCTGGGTGGCTCAGAGGACTTCATCGTTCATTTGGCAGTGCGAGACAACGATCACGTAAGGGAGTTTGTGCTTGAAAACCTTTCTAGCAATTCAACCGTTGCCTCAACCCGAACAAACATGGTCTTCGAACACTTTCACAAGGGTCCAATTTCCTGATCTGCAGTTAGTCTTTATAAATGAGCGAGCCACGCGAAAACGATATTCCTAAAGTCATCCACCAGGAAGAAATTCTGGTTTTCAAATCTTTCAATGAAAAAGATGCCTGGCTGCTGGGCAACTTGATGCGGACCGAAGCTGCAAAATATGCCCAAGGTGTTGTTATTGACATCCGTCGAGGCGAAGACTTACTGTTCTTCACGGCAATGCCAGGTACAACAGCAGTCAACGGTGACTGGGCAAGGCGCAAGAGAAACTTGGCAAAATTAACTCACAACAGCTCTTACCTAACCTGGTTGCAGGTTAATTTTCAAGACGCAAAAGACAAAATAGAGGGCTTAGACGAAGTGGATTTCGCCTGGGCCGGCGGATGCTTTCCTATTCGAGTTGTCGGCCAGGGTGTTGTTGCCACAGCAACGGTTTCAGGCCTGCCTCAGCGTGATGATCACAAATTGGTTGTTGACGTAATCGCCGAATACCTTGGCATAGATCTGGCCCAGAACTCTCTTTAATTTTTATTTAGCTAGAGATGCTTCTATGGCTTCAACAATCTCTGCTGCATCGGGCTTGGTTGTTGGTCTAAATCTTTTTATTTCACCCGATGGCAAAACCAGAAACTTTTCAAAGTTCCATAAGACTGGCCCAGCGACTCCGGAACCATCCTTAGATTTCACAAGTTCTTTATAAAGCTCGTGTCTGCCGCGGCCGTTCACCTTAACTTTTTCAGTCATCGGAAAAGTCACTCCCCAAGTGGTTGAACAATACTCACCTATTGCCTCGCTACTGCCAAGTTCTTGCATGAACTGGTTCGAGGGCATCCCCAATACGGTGAAGCCTTTAGCGCCGTATTTCTTCTGCAATGCCTCTAGCGCTTCATACTGGGGGCTAAGGCCGCATCTTGATGCAACATTAACCACCAGTACTGTTTTGCCGGCGAACTCACCGAAGTTTGTCTGGCGACCGTCCAGCATGGTTAGTGGGGCTTCGTTTAGACTCATGCCCTTATCAAGGGCTTTTTAGCCAGCATTATTCCGAGTAACCTTATACCTATGTCTAAGGTTCTTGAATCCCTTCCAATCGGCGAAAAAGTCGGAATTGCCTTCTCTGGCGGTCTCGACACATCTGTGGCAGTTGCCTGGATGCGAGAAAAGGGCGCCGTTCCTTATACCTACACCGCTGATTTGGGCCAGTATGACGAAGATGACATTGAGGCAATCCCAGACCGTGCCAAAGAATACGGGGCCGAGCAGGGCCGACTAATTGACTGTCGTGCAGCGTTGGTTCGTGAAGGATTCGCAGCGATTGCCTGCGGCGCATTCCACATTCGTACCGGAGGCAAGACCTATTTCAACACCACACCGCTAGGTCGAGCAGTTACAGGAACAATGCTGGTTCGTGCCATGCACGAAGATGGCGTTGATATTTGGGGTGACGGGTCAACCTATAAGGGCAACGATATCGAGCGCTTCTACCGTTATGGTCTGCTTGCCAATCCAAATCTAAGAATTTACAAGCCGTGGCTAGACAGCAGTTTCGTATCTGAACTGGGCGGTCGCCACGAAATGTCTGAATGGCTACTTGCCCGAAAGCTGCCATACCGAGCATCAGTAGAGAAGGCATATTCAACTGATGCCAACATGCTTGGGGCAACTCACGAAGCCAAAGACCTTGAGCTCCTGAGCTCTTCTATGGAAATCGTCAACCCAATTATGGGCGTTAAGTTCTGGGACCCATCAGTGCAAATTGAAAGCGAAGATGTAACCATCAGCTTTAAGCAGGGTGAGCCAGTTGCCATCAACGGCAAGGACTTCAAGAACCAGGTTGACCTGTTCCACGAGGCAAACGTTATTGGCGGTCGCCATGGTCTTGGTATGTCTGATCAGATCGAAAACCGAATTATCGAAGCCAAGAGCCGTGGAATTTACGAAGCCCCGGGAATGGCGTTGATTTACATCGCTTATGAACGCCTTATTTCTGCCATTCACAATGAAGACACCGTTGCGAACTATCACAACGAAGGCCGCAAAATGGGCCGCCTTCTTTATGAAGGACGCTGGTTAGACCCGCAGACGCTAATGTTCCGCGAATCACTAACTCGCTGGGTGGCATCTGCTGTAACCGGTTCTGTAACTTTGAGACTTCGTCGTGGTGACGATTACTCAATTGTTGATACCCGTGGCGAGAACTTTAGCTACCATCCAGAGAAACTTTCCATGGAAAGAAATGAAGACTCCGCTTTTGGTCCCGGCGATCGAATTGGTCAATTAACCATGCGAAACCTAGACATTGCCGATACTCGTCAAAAGTTAGACCTTTACCGTAAACAGGGCCAAATTGATGGCGGCCAGTTTGAGCTGGCGTAACTTTTCAAGAAATAGTTCTACTTAGGAGTACTCTCAAATTAGGCCAAGATAATCTTCCCTAATCGAAGGAGACCCCATGAAAGTTGCTGGAAAAGTGTTAGTCGTAACCGGTGCCGGAAACGGAATGGGCCGAGAGGTTGCATTAGAGCTTTTGCGACGTGGGGCAAAAGTTGCCGGGCTAGACCTTAAACCCGAATGGCTTGCGGAAACCAAGAATCTTGCTGGTGAAAACTCGAAGAACTTTGTTGGCTACGAAGCCGACATCACAGACCGAAACCGCGTTTCAGCGTTGCCTGCAGAAATTGAAAAGAAGCTTGGAAAAGTTGACGCCCTGGTTAATGTTGCAGGAATCATTCAGCCTTTTGTGAAAATCAACGAACTCGACTACGAACACTTAGATCGAGTCATGAGCGTCAACTTCTTTGGGCCCCTAAACATGATTAAGGCATTTCTGCCGGGCCTATTGAGCAGACCAGAGGCCCACATTTTGAATGTCTCTTCAATGGGTTCATACGCGCCGGTTCCAGGACAAACCCTTTATGGTTCAACTAAAGCCGCTCTAAACATGCTGACCGAAGGCTTGCGTTCGGAGCTAAAGGAAACGAATGTGGCACTTACCCTGGTCTGGCCTGGGGCAATCGGCACCCATATTTCAGAAAATTCCGGCGTTAAGTTTGGCTCAGGTGAACTAACCGAGGCTCAAAAGAAGGCGGCCGCCAGAGTTACCGATCCGGCACTAGCCGGAAAGATGATGGTGGATGCTATCGAATCAAAAGCCAATCGCATTTACATCGGTAGCGATGCAAAGCTGATGGGGAACTTAACGCGTTTAGCCCCTGATTTTGCCGCGAACCTCATTTACAAGAATATGAAGTCGCTGCTGGGCTAAATGGCGCCCTCGGTAGGAATCGAACCTACGACCAAAGGATTAGAAGGCCTTTGCTCTATCCACTGAGCTACGAGGGCTTGGTGCCATTGGCACCGTCTAACAGTCTAAACCGCATGGCTAGATTTTCTCGCCCAGGCATTTAGACTTGAGCCACTATGAGCGAATCTGCATACTTCTGGTTTGAAGTCATTTCAATGGTGGTTATCACCGGCATCCTGCTAGCTGACCTTCTGATTGTTTTCAAGAGGCCTCACATTCCAAGTACCAAAGAATCTTCACTTTGGGTTGCGTTTTATGCCGGCCTAGCGGTCATTTTTGGAATCATCATCGCTCAGCTCTTTGGAGCCGCTAAAGCCACCGAATTTTTTGCAGGTTGGCTAACCGAGTACAGCCTCAGCATAGATAACCTATTTGTTTTCGTCATCATCATGACTAGATTCTCAGTTCCAAAAAAGTACCAGCAAGAAGTACTCATGGTTGGAGTTGTTCTGGCACTGATACTGCGAGGTATCTTCATCGTGGTTGGTGCTGCCCTAATCGAGCAGTTCAGCTGGATCTTCTACATTTTTGGTGCGTTCCTTCTTTACACCGCGTATCACCAGGCGTTCCGAAGTCACGACGATGAAGAAGAGTCTGAGAGCAAGCTAATTCAGATGCTTCGAAAGCGAATCCATGTTTCAGATGGGTTCGATGGCGCCAAAGTTAGAACCGTTGTTAATGGCAAAAAAGTCTTCACTCCAATGATTGTGGTTTTCGCGGCCATTGCACTAACTGACGTAATGTTTGCCTTTGACTCAATTCCAGCTATTTTTGGAATCACTACAGACCCATTCATAGTTTTCACCGCAAACGTGTTTGCTCTTATGGGCCTTCGACAGCTTTACTTCTTGCTAGGCGGCCTTCTAGACAAACTTGAATACCTGAAATATGGAATCGCGTTTATTCTTGCCTTCATTGGTTTCAAGTTGGTAGCTCACGCAATGCACGTGAACGAGCTGCCTTTCATCAATGGCGGTCAACACATTGATTGGGCCCCTGAAATCAGCAGCAACACTTCGTTGATTGTTATTGTTTCGGCAATCGCTGTTTCAGCTATTGTGAGCGTGATTTCTGCTCGTAAAAAGTCAGCTAAGGCAAACTAGGTTCAAAGCACTTTTTTTACGATACTTGATTTAAGGTACATAGAGCCAAAGCCGTCCACTTTGGCATCGATGTCGTGCCCGTCAACGGGTGAAATCAGTCGAATGTTTTTGATCTTTGTACCAACCTTGACCGATGCAGAGCTGCCTTTTACCTTCAGATCTTTCACGATGGTTACAGTATCGCCATCGGCAAGTACGTTGCCCGAAGCGTCTTTAACTACCTTTTCCGACTCCCCGCTGTCTTCAGGTTCAATACTCCACTCATGGGCGCACTCCGGGCAAACAAGCAAGGCATCCATCGCATAGGTGTATTCGCAGTTGCAATGTGGGCAGTTTGGTAGGTTTTCACTCATTTACCAAGCCTAACCCTGCGAGTTTACTGAGCCTTTCAGGCTTTGGAATAAGCCCCAAAACGAAACGGTTAGCCTATAGGTAGTCCCCTGAAAGAGGTAATTGTGTTTCGTCTTGCCAAATTGAGTGTTGCAAACCGTTCGGTCGTTGCGCTTATCACCGTAATCATTGCAGCCTTTGGGTTTATCTCGCTGGGGTCCCTAAAGCAAGAGCTAGTGCCATCGTTCGAAGTGCCACAGGCAGCCATTGTTACTGCCTACCCAGGAGCATCCCCTGAGGTCGTTGACAATCAAGTAAGTCAGGTAATTGAGGATGCAGTAAGGCAAATTGATGGCCTGGTTAATTCAACCTCTACCTCACAAAGCAATATATCTATCGTTCGAGTTGAATTTGAATACGGCACCGCCACCGCAAAGGTAACTGAAGATCTTGCCGCCGCCATGGCCAAGATCAAGTCATCTCTGCCATCAGATGTTGAACCAAGCATTTTGTCGGGAAGTTTCGATTCTGTGCCGATTATCGCTCTTGGGGTTTCTGCCAATGACGGCAACAACCAAGCAATAGCTCAGACATTAGAAGACGTTGCCGGCCCGCTATTCAGCCAAGTTCAAGGGGTACGTGATGTCACTGTAGCCGGAACAGTTGAAAAGCGAATCAACCTAAAACTTAAGCAATCGGTACTCACTGCAAACGGTCTTAGCCAGCAATCAATTACCTCAGCCCTGCAGGCTAACGGATTTGTGTTGCCTGCCGGAACAATAGACGACTCAAAAGGTTCAATCTCAGTTGAAGTTGGCTCGCCGGTTAATTCACTAGAAGCTTTCGAAAAACTTCCGCTCATTGGAACCAAGACTTCAGTTACCACGCCAAGTGCACCAAGCTTTACAGGAATTCCTGGTGCAGCTCAAACAGGCGCGTCTCAAATGCCAGCTGGCATAACCATTCCAACTTCTCCGGTAGTAACCACTAAGACCGTTGTATTGACAGTTGAACAAGTTGCAACGGTTAAGTACGAGAACGCCCCAACCACCAGCATTGCCCGCACCAACGGCAAAGAAGCTCTTTCAATTTCTATCGTTAAAACCCAAGACGGCAACACAGTTGCCGTATCTCACGGGGTACGTGACAAAATTGCTGAACTTAAAGATAAGTTGGGCGATGTAACGGTAGTAACAGTTTTCGACCAGGCTCCATTCGTAGAGAAGTCACTTGAAAACTTGAGCACCGAGGGACTTCTTGGTCTTGGTTTCGCGATTCTGATCATTTTGATTTTCCTGCTCTCAGTGCGCTCCACAATCGTTACTGCCATCTCGATTCCGACATCAGTTCTCATCACGTTTATAGGGTTGGGCCAGTTCGGATACTCACTAAACATTCTGACTTTGAGCGCGCTCACTATAGCGATTGGTCGAGTTGTCGATGACTCCATTGTGGTTATTGAAAACATCAACCGCCACCTCTCATACGGTGAAACCAAAAAAGACGCGATCCTCACAGCGGTTAAAGAGGTTTCAGGTGCCATCACCGCGGCAACCATAACCACGGTTGCGGTGTTCCTACCAATCGCGCTGGTAAGCGGATTAATTGGTGAAATCTTTAGACCTTTTGCCTTCACCTTTGCAATTGCCCTGATTGCTTCACTGTTCGTTTCTCTGACAATCGTTCCGGTTCTTGCTTATTGGTTCCTGAAATCTGCTGAAGACACCAACGCCATTGAGGCAAGGGCCGCTGAAGAAGTGAAAGAGCGTAAGAGCTGGCTACAGCGCGGCTACTTGCCAATTCTTTCATGGACTCAAAAGAGGCCAGTAATAACTTTGGTTGCCTCATTTATAGTTCTAATCTTCACTTTCGGATTAGTACCTTTCCTGAAAACAGATTTCATCGGCAGTTCGGGTTCTAACGGCTTTGTTGTAAACCAAACACTTCCAGCTGGTGCAACTTTTGATCAGAAAGATGAAGCCGCTGCCAAACTTGAAGCCCTAATTCTTGAGAACAAAGAAGTTGACGTTGTTCAAACTTCAATTGGCTCATCAGGTGACGGTCGCGTCGCTTTCGGCGCATCCGCTGGAGGCACTTCGGTTCAGGTAACTCTAAAAGATGGCGCCGATGCGGTAGCTATTCAGGCTGACTTTGATGAAACTTTTGCCTCAGACACAAGTCTTGGAGAAGTGAAATTTAGCTCAGGCGGCGGGCCAGGTTTTGGGTCTTCCAGCACAATCGATATCAAGGTGCTGGCACCTAGCGATGAAAAGCTTCTAGAGGCAATCAATCTAGTTGAAGAGGCTATGCAGGGAACTGCAAATGTATCTGAGATCACCAACTCTCTGGCAGAGACCCAGCGCACACTTAGAGTCACTGTAGATCGCAAGGCGGCGGCGACTAAGGGACTCTCCGAGATTGCGGTGAGTGGAATTGTTGCCTCAAAACTTCGCCCAAGCAGCATCGGCAAAGTAAATCTTGATAACAACGAGACTCCTATTTACATTGTGCAAACAGACATCCCAGACACCGTTGCTGAAATAAAGGCAATACAGATTCCTACAATGTCTGGAAACGTAAAGCTTTCAAACATCGCAAAAATTGAAATGGTAGAAGTTCCTGTTTCAATTAGCAGTGAGAAGGGTGACCGCACAGCAAAGGTTTCGTTGACACCTGACGGAGACAACCTTGGAGCAATTAGCGCAGATGTCACAAACCGTTTGAAAGATGTGCAGCTGCCATTGGGAACCACTGCAACCCTTGGTGGAATTAGCGCTGACCAAGCTGACTCATTTAGTCAACTTGGGCTCGCCCTTCTAGCTGCCGTGGCAATTGTATTTATTGTGATGGTTGCAACTTTCTCAAGTTTGATTCAGCCACTTATTCTGTTGATCTCAATTCCATTTGCAGCTACTGGAGCGCTGGGCTTGCTATTGATCACCGATACCCCACTTGGCGTGCCTTCACTGATTGGTATGTTGCTGCTGGTTGGTATCGTGGTGACCAACGCAATCGTCTTGATTGACCTCATCAACCAGTACCGCAGGCAAGGACGCCCAATTCAAGAGGCCATCATGGATGGTGCACGTCAACGTTTGCGCCCTATCTTGATGACCGCATTGGCAACAATCTTTGCATTGACGCCGATGGCGCTTGGCATCACGGGGGGTGGTGGTTTCATTTCTCAGCCACTGGCAGTTGTGGTTATTGGTGGGTTGTTCTCATCTACAGTGCTGACCCTGGTGATTGTTCCTGTGCTCTACTGGCTAGTTGAAGGAAGAAAAGAACGCAAGGTAGCTCGCCTCGAAAAGAAGGCGCCAAAAGCAAAGAAAGTTGCGGCTGCTAAGAAGCCCGCCGCCAAAAAAGGCAAGACCGCGTAATCAAGCGGTTTAGAATAAGGAGGTCCGCGGCAGTCGTCGCGGACCTCCCCTATTTTGGAACGTGATTGAAATTTCCGAGAATCTAGTTTGGATCGACTGCGAAATGACGGGGCTTAACCCTGAGCTTGATTGCTTGGTTGAAGTAGCCGTTGTAATTACAAATTCAAATTTAGAGATTCTTGACCCTGGCTTTGAAGTTGTAATCAAGCCTCGTGCGGAATCTTGGGCAAACATGAACGACTTTGTGCGAAACATGCACACAGAGTCAGGTTTGATCAATGACGTCGAAAATGGCGTGGACTTAGTTGAAGCCGAAAATCAGATTCTTGATTACATCAAGAAGTTTGTACCTAACGCCAAAGAGGCTCCACTGGCCGGTAACACCATTGGCACAGACCGCATGTTTTTGAACAAGTACATGCCATCCCTAGATCAGCACCTGCACTACAGAAACATAGATGTTTCTTCTATAAAAGAGCTGTCACGCAGATGGTACCCAAGGGTCTATTTTCAGCTGCCCAAGAAAGAGGGCGGGCACCGGGCCTTAGCCGATATTCTTGAATCCATTCAAGAATTGCGCTACTACCGCGAAACCGTGATGGTACCAATTCCAGGACCAACCACCGATGAAGCCAAAGCCGCTGCCGAAAACATCAAGGCAAACTTATAAAATCAACTGCTAGAATTATCTGGTTGTTGTGTACATTCGCAGCACATGGTGGGTATAGCTCAGCTGGTAGAGCACCTGGTTGTGGTCCAGGGGGTCGCGGGTTCAAGCCCCGTTACTCACCCCAATAAATAGCAAATGGTCCCGGAATGAAATTCCGGGACCATTTTTCATTGAGGCTTCTTTTTAGGCATTGGCCATTTCAATTAGCAGCTCGCGCACGCGGCCAGCATCTGCGGAACCCTTCATGGCCTGCATCACTGCACCAATAACTGCACCAGCAGCTTGCATGCGACCCTCGCGAATAGCATCAAGCACCTCAGGTTGCTTTGCCAAAGCTGCTTCGATAGCCGAAATTAAGGCGCCATCGTCAGATACAACTTCAAGTCCACGTTTAGCCACCACTTCTGCCGGGCTACCCTCGCCCTCAAGCACGTAGTTAAGAACTTCACGAGCCAAACGGTCGTTAATCTTTCCAGCTTCTACAAGGTTTGCAAGTTCTGCAACATAGGCGCCAGAAATCTCTAGATCAATTACGTCCTTGTCTTGGCTGTTGGCAATGCGAGCCAATTCACCAGTCCACCACTTTCGAGCAGCTTGCGGTTTTGCGCCAGCGTTCACGGTCTCTTCGATCTGATCCATCAATCCGGCGTTGACCACATCACGGAATTCAAGATCGGCGAAGCCCCATTCAGCCTGAACGCGCTTGCGGCGATCAGCAGGCTTTTCAGGCAGCCCGGCTCGAAGTTCTTCAATCCAGTCTTTGGAAGGCTGCACTGGAACAAGGTCTGGCTCTGGAAAGTAGCGGTAGTCATCTGCATCAGACTTTGGGCGGCCTGAAGAAGTTGCGCCCTTATCTTCATGCCAGTGGCGAGTCTCTTGAATGATTGCAGTTCCTTTTGCAAGCAATGCTGCCTGGCGCTGTATCTCATAACGCACTGCGCGTTCGATAGATCGCAACGAGTTCACATTCTTGGTCTCTGTGCGAGTACCTAGTTTTTCTTGTCCGTGTGGGCGAAGAGAAACGTTTGCATCGCAGCGAACGTTTCCTCTTTCCATTTTTGCGTCAGATACTCCGAGGCCCTTCACAATTTCGCGAATGTAACGCACGTAGGCTGCTGCCAACTCTGGAGCCTCTGCCCCAGCACCATAAACGGGCTTGGTAACAATTTCTACCAGCGGAACACCAGCGCGGTTGTAATCCACTAGTGAGTACTCGGCGCCTTGAATGCGACCGGTTGATCCACCAACGTGGGTAAGTTTTCCAGCGTCTTCCTCCATGTGAGCACGTTCAATCTGCACAGTGAAGGTTTTACCAGAGGGCACCTCTACATCTAGCGAACCCTCGAAAGCGATTGGCTCGTCATACTGCGAGGTTTGAAAGTTCTTGGCAAGATCTGGGTAGAAGTAATTCTTTCTTGCAAACCTGCCGGTTGGAGCGATTTCACAGCCAAGAGCAAGACCAATTTTAATACTGGACTCTACGGCACGCTTGTTTACTGCCGGCAATGAACCAGGTAGTCCAATACAGATTGGGCAAACGTTGGTGTTTGGCTCGTCTCCAAACTCATTGCGACAACCACAGAACATCTTGGTGTTTGTGTTGAGCTCTACGTGAACTTCAAGACCAATCACAACTTCAAACTGCTCAAGTGCTTTCTCGTAGTTCATTAGTTCATCTTTAGCCATTAGTTCTTCACCTCCAGCGCGGGTGCAAAGTCAATCATTCGCTTACCCCAAACCTCTTCGTGCATTTTTTCCAAAGCGCCACCCACCTGATAGAGACGAGCATCTCCGCGAGCTGGAGCAAGCAATTGAATACCGGATGGCATGTTGTTTTCAGCAATTCCATTAGGTATCGCCATGCCAGGAATACCAGCCAAGTTTGCTGGAATAGTTGCAATGTCGTTTAAGTACATAGCAAGTGGGTCTTCTAACTTCTCGCCAAGCTTGAATGCTGTGGTTGGAGCGGTTGGAGATACCAAAACATCTGCTTTAGCGAAAGCGGCATCAAAGTCACGTTGAATCAAGGTTCTTACCTTTTGTGCAGCACCGTAATACGCATCGTAGTAACCGCTAGAAAGCGCATAAGTTCCCAGAATGATTCGACGTTTTACTTCAGGCCCAAATCCAGCTTCGCGAGTTGCCGCCATTACACGTTCAATTGTTGGAGCACCGTCTGGCGTTACTCGCAAACCAAACCGGACAGAGTCAAACTTTGCCAAGTTAGATGAAGCCTCGGCAGGCAAGATTAGGTAATACGCGGCAATTGCGTATTCAAAGCTTGGGCATGAAACCTCAACTATTTCTGCTCCGGCATTTCGCAAAAGTTCAAGACTCTCATTGAATCGCGCTGAAACTTGTGGCTGAAACCCTTCGCCAGTCAACTGCTTGATTACACCAATTCGCATGCCTTTGACATCAAGTTTTTTGGCTGCTTCGGTCATTGAACCCAGTGATTCAGGTAATGAGGTGCTGTCGTGTGGGTCATGACCAGCAATCACATCTTGAAGCAAGGCTGCATCCAGCACATTTCTAGACACCGGTCCTACCTGATCAAGTGAGCTCGCCAAAGCAATCAAACCGTATCTAGAGACAGCGCCGTAGGTTGGCTTGGTGCCAACTGTTCCGGTCACGAAGGCTGGGTAGCGAATTGACCCTCCGGTATCCGAGCCAATAGCCAAAGGCGCCTGGAATGAGGCAACTACCGAGCTGGAACCGCCTCCGGAACCGCCTGGAATGCGCTCCAAATCCCAAGGGTTTCTACTTGGGCCATAAGCCGAGAATTCGGTTGAAGAGCCCATGGCAAATTCATCGAGGTTTGTTTTTCCAAGAATCGGCATACCGGCTGCGCGTAGCCTCTTGACTACGGTTGCGTCATACTGCGGAATCCAGCCTTCAAGAATCTTCGAACCAGATGTAGTCGGCGCATCGGTGGTAGTTAGGTTGTCTTTAACCGCAATCGGCAAACCCGCTAGGTGGTGCAGTTTTTCTCCTGCAGAGCGCCTGCTATCGATATCTGCCGCGGCTGCCAGCGCAGCCTCTGGGCCAACGTGCAAGTAGCTGTGTACCGAGGCATCTACCAAGGCAGTGCGGTCTAGGTGGGCTTGGGTTAGCTCCACCGATGAGATCTCGCGCTTATTCAGCAAATCGGCAAGCTCTGAAGCATTCTTAAAAATCAAATCAGACATGTTCTACTCCTCGTCCAGAATTGCGTGAACTCGGAAACGACCGTCAGCGCTGTCTGGGGCAGCAGAAAGAGCCTGAGACTGGGTCAGCGATGGCTCCACGACGTCTTCACGGAAAACATTCGACATTGGAATTGGGTGGCTGGTAGCAGGAACATCACCGGCAACGGCCTGCTTGATGGTGGCCATGGAGTCCACAATTAGACCTAGTTGGCTGGTAAATAGCTCAACTTCTTGGTCTGTCACGTCAATGCGGGCCAGGTTGGCAAGATGCCTAACCAGGTCGGGGGTAATTTCAGACATAAATCCACTCGCTAGGCAATAGATGATTGGCTCTTAGTCTACCAAACGCCCAAATGTGGAGTTCCCCGAACAAACAGGCCGACTGCCCCATATTTGCTATGAAATGGGCCAAAAACCCCTGTAAACTCAGACCTGCGTGGCTACCCCTATGGCTGTGCGCGCTCCCCTTAGCAGTGAAGGCTCATTATTTTGGAAAACGAACAGTTCACGATTGCTTTCCGTGGCTACGAAAAAGACGAAGTAGACCGCGTCTTGACCGAGCTACGTGCAGAGCTAGAGCACGTTCGCGAATACAACTACAGCGCCTCTAGCGAGGTTGAGGCCCTAAAAGCTGAGCTTGAATCACTTAAGGCAAAAGTTAAAAAAGGCGGCGCACCGGGCTACGCAGAGTTGGGTGCTCAATTTGAGCAAACCCTTCGCCTAGCAGAAGACCAGGCTCGCAAGCTGGTTTCCGAAGCCGGCCAAGATGCAATCAGAATTCGTGAAACTGCCAAAGCCGAGAGCGAACAACTTACTCGCAAAGCTCAGGCAAAAGCAGATCGCGTTATTGCAGATGCCGAATCAAAACTTAACGAAGCAAGAATTGACGCCGAGCGTTTAGCGGCAGAAATTCTAAGCAGTGCTAAGACTCGCGAATCGGAAGCCGCAGAAAAAATTGGCACTGCCCAGCGCGAAGCAGCAGCAATCAAATCTGAAGGTGAGCGCTACGCTGCTGAACTCCGAGCACAGGTTCACCGTGAGACAGAAGAAGCTCGCGCACTGGCAACAGAGCTTTCACAAAAGACGGCCCAGGCTCGTGTTGAACTAGAAGCCGAAATCAAGGCAAAACGCGATGAAACAGAACAAGAAGCGTTGCGCCTCTACCAGAACGCTGTTTCTCAGGCCCAGCAAGTAACCGATGAAGCAAACGGAACTCTTGCAGAAGCATCAGCACGCGCAGCCCAGTTGATTGCAGAAGCTGATTTAATTTCACGTGATGCTCAAGACAACTCTGCACAGTTGCTCGAAGATGCCAACCGCACCGCAACTAACTTAATTAACCAATCACGTCGTCGCGCAGATATGCTCACCCGCAAGGCTGAGGGCTACGCTACCAACGCGATGAAGGACAGTGAAGAAAGACTTTCTCGCATGAAGTCAGAAAAGTCTGAAATTGAGGAATTCCTTGGCACGCTGCGTAACCTGATGACCACTGAGTCAATGGTTGCCGCAGACGAAAACTCAGCCGTAGAGCAATTAGACGAACAGTAACTACTTAAATAAAAACCTCAGACATCTGTCTGAGGTTTTTATTATTTGGCTTTTAGCCGCCTTCTAAATTCATCTTCGTCAATAATTTCGATGCCTAGCTCCTCGGCTTTTGACAACTTTGAGCCTGCATTTTCGCCAGCAACAACAAATGCCGTTTTCTTTGATACAGAAGAGGCAGCCTTTCCTCCATTAGAAATAATTGCCTCTTCTATTTCTTCACGAGTAAAGCTCTTTAGTGAGCCGGTGGCAACAATACTTAATCCGTCAAAGACCCCACCCGCGCTAATTGCTCCAGGACCAGAATGTCCGGAAACTTCAAGTAGCACTCCGGCCTTCCTCCATCGTTCGATAATTTCACGATGCCAATCAACTGCAATCCACTCTTTAATTGATTGAGCAAGTGTTTGCCCAACACCGTCTACCTTGGAGAGCTCGTCTTCAGTGGCCGCAAAAATTCTATCGAGCGAACCAAAATATGCCGTTAGTGATCTAGCTGCGACAGGCCCCACGTGTCTAATAGAAAGTGAAACTAAAATTCTCCACAGTGGTTTAGTTTTTGCCTCTTCAAGATTAGCTAAAAGTTTTAAGGCTACTTCTGCTGGGTTGCCGTCTTTCTTTCTAAAGAAATCAACAACTTTTTGATTGCCATTTTCATCTAATTTTGGCAACCCTGTATCTGCGTCTAAAACGACCGCTCTGATAGGAAGCAGTTTCTCAAGTGTTAGGTCGAAAAGATCAGCTTCTGACTTTAGCGGCGCGGTCTTAGGGTCTAAAGGTTGGGTTAGCGCACAAGCTGCAACGTAACCAAGCGCTTCAATATCTAGCACCCCCCGTGATCCCAGGTAGGCAACCCTTTCGCGCAACTGTGCAGGGCAACCTCTTGAGTTTTGGCATCTAAGGTCTACGTCACCCTCACTTGATGGCGCCAAAGGTGAGGAGCAGTCAGGGCAAAGCTTTGGCATTACAAAGGCCTTCTCGCCTCCGGTTCTAAGTTCCACAACCGGCCCAAGAATCTCTGGAATTACGTCACCAGCTTTCCTAAGCACAATGGTGTCACCAATTAGTATGCCCTTGGCTTTGACCACATCTTGGTTATGCAATGTGGCAAATTCAACCACAGAGCCAGCAACCTTTACCGGTTCCACTACCGCGTAAGGAGTAGCTCTGCCAGTTCTGCCAACAGAAACACGGATGTCCAAGAGCTTAGTGTTTACCTGTTCCGGAGCGTACTTATATGCAATGGCCCAGCGCGGTGCTCGACTGGTAAAACCTAGTTCAGATTGCTTGGCTAGCGAATCTATTTTTATAACCACGCCGTCTATCTCGTGTTCCAATTTGTGACGGCTTTTTTCAAACTCTTTAATGTAGTCAAGAACTTGTTCAACGCTTTGAAGAACTCGATACTTATCCGTAATGGGCAAACCCCAATCAGCAAGCAGGTTATATAGTTCAGACTGATTCAACACTGGGGCATTCGGCCAGGCGCCGATACCATGCACCAGCATTTGCAATGGTCTTGAAGCAGTGACCTTGGAATCCTTTTGCCTTAATGACCCAGAGGCAGAATTTCTAGGGTTTGCGAATGGGGCTTTTCCTTCAGCAACCAAACCTTCATTTAGTTTGGCGAAATCTTCGACGCCAAAGAATATTTCACCGCGAATCTCAACTTGTTCTGGGTGATTCTTTCCAAGCAACTTTCTTGGAATGGCTTTAATGGTCAGAACATTTTCTGTTACATCTTCGCCAACTACGCCGTCTCCCCTTGTGGCCGCAGACTTAAGCTGCCCGTTTATGTAACGTAGGTTCACAGCTAGGCCATCAATTTTTAATTCGCATAAATATGGGCCAGCGCCAACTCGTTCAGCCCAGGTTCTAAATTCATCAAACGAAAATACGTTGTCTAGGCTCATCATGCGATCAAGATGCTCAACGGGAGCAAACGTTTGATTCGCTGCCCCACCCACTGTCTGAGTTGGACTATCACCGGTGACTAACTCGGGATATTTATTCTCTAAAGACTCAAGTTCACCCAACAACGCATCATATTCGGCATCACTTACTAATGCGGTGTTGCCCTCGTAGTAAGCACGACGGTGTTTGTTGAGCTCATCTACTAATTCCGAAACTCTTGCAGCTGCCGTCTCGTGAGAATTTTTATTCAACTCAAACCTCGGAGCCGGTAGAAACCGGTACGGCACTAACCGTACGATCAATAGTTGTTTGGCCCAATACCCTGGTTCCTAAATACAAAACAGCAGTTTGCCCTGGTGCAACTCCAAGCAGTGGCTGCTTTACTCGAATTCGCATTTCACCTGAATCAAGCTTGAACTCGGCCTCAATGGCGTCACCGTGAGCCCTTACCTGCACAAGAATTTCAGACCAGTTATTTGTTTCAGTGGGTGCATTCCCGCACCAGGTGTATCGGGTGCCAACCATCTCGTTGATGGCAAGCGCTGCCTGCGGTCCAACAATAACCGTGTTGGTCTTTGGGCTTATTTCAAGAACATACCTTGGCTTACCGTCTGCAGCTGGGCGGCCAATAGATAGCCCCTTGCGTTGACCAACGGTGAACTCATGGGTGCCCTGGTGATCACCTAGTACGTTCCCTTCGCGATCAATAATTTGGCCCGGAGCCTTGCCCACTTTTTCTGAAAGCCAGTCTTGAGTGTCACCCTCGGGAATGAAGCAAATGTCATAACTGTCAGGTTTATTTGCAACCGACAATCCGCGTTCGTTTGCTTCGCGGCGAATATCATTCTTTGATGCTGTGGCTCCAAGCGGAAACATTGAATGCTTCAACTGCTCGGCCGTTAGCACACCAAGAACATACGACTGATCTTTAGCCATTTCATTGCTGCGGTGAAGCTCGAGGTTTCCAAATTCGTCAGTTAGCAATGACGCGTAGTGCCCGGTGCAAACAGCATCAAAGCCAAGGGCAAGAGCTTTTTCTAAAAGTGCAGCAAATTTAATTCTTTCGTTGCAGCGCATACAAGGGTTAGGGGTTCGGCCAGCTTGATATTCCGCAATGAAGTCATCTACAACGTCAGTCTTAAATTTTTCAGAGAAGTCCCATACGTAGTAAGGAATTCCCAAAATATTTGCTGCGCGTTGGGCATCCATAGAGTCTTCAATGGTGCAACACCCGCGCGAGCCGGTGCGAAGAGTGCCAGAGTTTCTTGACAGCGCCAGGTGCACGCCAACAACTTCATGCCCTGCTTCAACCGCACGGGCGGCGGCAACAGCTGAATCAACGCCACCAGACATGGCCGCTAAAACTTTCACGCTGCTCGCACCTTCATACTTATAAGTCTACTTTTGCTACTTTGAAGGCAAACCAGCTTTTTTGGCACCGGCATAGGCATTTGGGAACGCCGCAATAAACGCGTCAACATCTTGCTCAGTCGTCGTGTAGCCCAGTGAAATTCTTAGGCTGCCCCTGGCTTGATCTTCTGTTCTGCCCATCGCAACCAATACGTGAGAGGCCTGTGCCACCCCCGCGCGACAGGCCGACCCAGTCGAGACACTAACTCCGGCAGAGTCCAGTAAAAATAGTAACGAATCCCCACTACAGCCCGGAAAAGTGAAGTGCACGATTCCCGCAAATCCCTCGTGCTCGCCTCTTGTAAAAATGGCATCAGGGGCAATGCCTAGTATCGAATTCTTCAATTTTTGAGCTAATACTTCTAGACGGCTCGAAACCTGCTCTAGTTCAGCTACGGCGAGCGCCGCAGACGCACCAAGGGCAAGAGCCAGCGGGGCGCTAAGTGTTCCCGATCTAATGCCGCGTTCTTGGCCGCCGCCGTGGCTGGTGATGGCCAATTTTGCATCTCTAGCCACAATCAGAGCGCCGGTACCAACTGGGGCACCAAATTTATGACCCGATACCGCCATGGTGGCAAGGCCGCTCTGTTTAAAGCTGACTGGCACGTGACCAAAAGCCGCCACTGCATCGGAGTGAACTGGCACCTCGTGCTTGGCTGCCAACCTGGTGATTTCGGCAATTGGCGTGATTAGGCCGGTTTCGTTGTTCACCCACATTAGAGAGATAAGGGCCACTGAGCGGCCGTGTTCATCTAGGTACTCAGAAAGCGTGGCCAAATCAACAACGCCATAATCATTTACAGGCAACCACACCACCTGGGCACCTTCTGATTGCTCTAGCCACTCAACTGGGTCGATACCTGCGTGATGTTCAGTTCCGGCGGTTAATAGAACCTTGCGCTGGGGGTCACGCTTCACTGCGTCAAGAAACAAGCCTTTGATGGCCAAGTTATTGCTCTCGGTGCCTCCAGAGGTAAACAGCACCTCACTTCTGTGACAGTCAACCGCTTTGGCAACCTGATCTCTTGCATCTTCAACGACCTGGCGAGCTTTTTGGCCCTGACTGTGCACCGATGATGGGTTGCCCAGCACCTGCAACTGGGCAAGATAGCCCTCAATCACCTGTGGTCGCAACGGAGTTGTTGCCGCGTGATCTAGGTAAATTGCCATAGGTAAAGCCTACTTTGGCCATCTGGCGACGAAATCTGCCGGAAACCCCACTCTGGTTAGGATTGGGGAATGTCCTATTCGCAGCTTCCTGCCCCCGGTGAAATGGGTGTGTCTATTTCCAATGGAGTTGGCACAATTCGGGTCTATTCAGAGACTGCGTCTTCTATCGAATTTTGCATACTTGACCCAGAAAACACTCGAATTGTTACTAGGGCTATCTCTCTTGATCGCGGTGATAACGGGGTTTGGTCAGCTTCCCATTCTCAAATTATGGTTGGCACCAAATATGCCTTGGAAGTTGACGGTCCCGAAGGGCCTAAAAACAAGTTCAATAACACCCTTTTTCTAATTGACCCTTACGCCCGAGGTGTAGTTCGAGAAAGCGCTCGCGAGTATCACTGCGTGGTTATTGATGGCAGTTTCGATTGGCAGGGAGTCTCAAAGCCAAACATTCCGCTTGACGAGCTGGTTATCTACGAAGCGCATGCCAGAGGCCTAACCAGAGGTAATAAAGATCTACCCGATGACCTTCGCGGAACCTATGCAGCGTTGGGCCACGAATCTACCATCGCGCATTTGAAGAAAATTGGCGTGAATGCGGTTGAGCTGCTTCCGATTCAGATGCTAATTTCTGAGCCGCACCTGCTGAAAAATGGACTCATAAATTACT
This sequence comes from Actinomycetota bacterium, assembly GCA_039805425.1. GTDB lineage: Bacteria > Actinomycetota > Actinomycetes > Actinomycetales > Microbacteriaceae > Rhodoluna. The sequence continues at coordinate 4,430 of JBDLUH010000003.1, read as the reverse complement.
GGGGCTACAACACCATTAACTTTTTCTCCCCACACCACCGCTACGCAACTACTGCCGCGATTCAAGCCGGGCCAGAAGCCATCATCGCCGAGCTGAAGACTGCTATTCGCGAGCTGCACCGCAACGGCATCGAAGTGATCATGGATGTTGTTTACAATCACACTGCCGAAGGTGGCAGCGGCGGACTCACCTACTCATACCGAGGAATCGATAACGCCAGCTACTACCGCCAAGATGAAAACGGCCACTACCACGACACAACCGGCTGCGGAAACTCTCTAAATTTTGGAAACCCCCACGTCATTCACATGGTCATGGAGTCGCTACGGTATTGGACCTATGAGATGCAAATCGATGGCTACCGTTTTGACCTGGCCACGACGCTTGCTAGAAATGAGATCAATCATTTTGATCCAAATCACGAACTTCTGCGTGCAATAAACGATGAGCCCGGCTTTGCAGCAACAAAGATGATCGTCGAACCGTGGGATGTGGGCCTTGGCGGTTGGCAAACTGGCAATTTCCCAGATCGCTTCAGCGAGTGGAATGACCGGTTCCGAGACAGCGTTAGAAGATTCTGGCTCAGTGATATAGCTTCGGCTAGAAACAGTGGCCATCACTGGAACGGAGTTGCCGATTTGGCAACTCGATTGGCGGGCTCTAGAGATATCGTTGACGGCCCGTCTGGGCCTATCGGTGGTTTAAATTTCATCACCGCGCATGATGGCTTTTGCCTTAAAGATCTGGTCAGTTACAACGTCAAGCACAATAATGCCAACGGTGAAAGTAACAGAGATGGCGCAAACAACAACGCGTCTTTCAACCATGGGCATGAAGGCGACGGCGCCACAGAAGAAATAAGAATTCAAAGACGCAAAGCCGCTCGAAACCTTATGGCTACGCTACTTTTCTCTGCGGGTATTCCGATGATTACCTCGGGTGATGAACGCGGTAAGAGTCAAAACGGAAATAACAACGCCTATTGTCAAGACAATGTAATGACCTGGCTGAACTGGGATTTAACTCGCCAGCAACAGGATCTAGAAGACACCGTTGCCTACTTAGCGCAACTTCGTCGCGAGAATCCGGTTCTTCGACCCAAAACATTTGGTGATTTCAATGAAGCAAATATCAATCATGATTTAGTGCGCTGGTACAACAGCGCTGGTGAGATTATGTCTGAAGAAGATTGGCACAATCAGGAATGTCGAACTATTGCTAGGTACAGCCAAAGAAATAACGGTCAAGATTCAAACGCTGTCTTGCTGATAATTCACGGGTCCGAGGCCAGCATTGAGGCCACGTTGCCTTCCCCAGATGGAGTAATTGAATACGAACTGCTCTGGAATAGCGCTTTTGAATCGCCAGAGCAAGAATCAATTTTCCTGCCTACCGGAAGCACGATTGTCCTATCTGGCACATCTACCCAACTTTTTAGAGCAAAACACTGAGTTTGGTTATCTAACAACTACATAAAGCCTTGGCATTCGCGTTCAGAGCAGACAAAAACATCACTAAGTTATGAAGTGTGAGCAAATTGACAACTAGCAGCAAGTCCAGCGAGCACAAATTTGGCCGGTTGCCGATTTTGAGCGTCATGCCAACCGTTGAGGCTGGGCGCTGGCCTGCAAAGGCCTATGTTGGCGAGGTTGTTCCCTTTAGTGCAGTGGTTTTCCGCGAGGGGCACGATGCGCTGGGCGTTGAACTTCTAATCACCGCACCTTCGGGCTCACATACGGTGCATCGCCTTTCTGCCGGCGCCCCTGGTTCAGATCTCTGGCATGGGCAAGTCTTAATTCGCGAACAGGGCTCTTATAGGTTCTCAATTAGGGCTTTTAGCGATGAATACGAAACGTGGCACCACAACGCAACTGTCAAGCTGGCAGTTGGAGCTGACGAAGAGCTAATGATGCTTGAAGGCGTAGCGCTTTTTACCAAGGCAACTGGTGAGAAAGAAAGAACCAAAGCAAACAGCAAAGTTCTAATTTCCGCCACAGAAATTTTGAAAGATTCAAAGCGCACTGCTGAAGAGCGGTTCAAACTTGCAGCTTCAAGCGAGGTAATTGCAGCAGTAACTGATGAACCAATTAGAAACCTAATCACCCTGAGTCAAGAATTTGAAATAATTTCAGAACGAGAAAGATCTGGGGTTGGCTCTTGGTACGAATTCTTCCCACGCAGCGAGGGTGCACAATTCGACTCAAAGACAAAAACCTGGACTTCAGGCAACTTTAGAACTGCAGCTCTTAGATTGCCGGCTGTCGCCAACATGGGCTTCAACGTTCTCTACATGCCACCTATTCATCCAATCGGTGTTGCATTTAGAAAGGGCCCCAACAACACACTCACCGCTGGACCTCAAGACCCAGGCTCCCCCTGGGCAATCGGCTCCTCGGCAGGTGGTCACGACAAAATTCATCCAGACCTAGGCACCGATGCCGATTTCAGAGCGTTCATTAGAACTGCAAACGATTTAGGAATAGAAGTTGCCATGGATCTGGCCCTCCAAGCATCTCCAGATCACCCATGGGTTATTTCAAATCCAGAATGGTTCACAACCCGCGCCGATGGAACCATTGCTTATGCAGAAAACCCTCCTAAAAAATACCAAGACATTTACCCGGTAAATTTTGACAACGACCCCGATGGCATTTATCAAGAAGTGCTTCGCGTTGTCAGGCACTGGATTTCATTTGGAGTGAAAATCTTTCGTGTAGATAACCCGCACACTAAACCGGTTGCATTTTGGGAATGGCTGCTTGCCGAAGTAAGTAAAGATTTTCCTGAAGTTGTCTTTCTAGCCGAGGCCTTTACCAGACCCGCAATGATGCACGCCCTTGGAAAAGCCGGTTTCCAGCAGTCGTACACATACTTCACCTGGCGAAACACCAAATGGGAACTAGAAAATTACCTAAAGGAACTTTCACACGAGAGCTCTGCTTTTTTTAGACCAAATCTTTGGGTAACCACTCCAGATATCCTGACCGAATATCTCCAATTTGGTGGACCGGCCGCTCACAAAATTAGAGCCGCAATTGCGGCAACCGCAGCGCCAAGCTGGGGAATGTACGCTGGTTACGAACTTTGCGAATCTGTGGCTAGACCAGGTGCAGAAGAGCACATAGACAGTGAAAAATATGAATACCGCCCACGCGATTGGGAAGCCGCCGAAAAGTCTGGCAAGAGTATTGCCAATTACATCACCAGGCTAAACCAAATCAGAGCAGCGCACCCTAGCCTCAGACAGTTGCGAAACATCGAATTTCACAGCACAGACGATTCGGCAATTATTGCCTACTCAAAATTCCTTGCGGCTCAGCACAGCCCAAGTGCAAAATCAGATGCCGTGTTAGTCGTTGCAAATGTTGACCCGCATGCAGTACGCGAAACCGTGGTGCACCTAGATTTGAGCAAGCTTGGCATTGCGAGTGGCTCTAGCTTTGAAGTTACCGATTTGATTACCAATCAGAACTACACCTGGTCTGCTGATAATTTCGTTCGATTAGATGCGTTTGTTGAGCCGGTGCATATTTTCAAAATCGGCAAGGTACTTTAGGTAAATACGATGGGTGCCCTAAGAAAGAAGAGTCAAATAAACCTTCCAGAATTATCCGGCGAATTTCTAAGCCGCGTGGCAAACGGCTCACACCACGATCCGCATTCACTGCTTGGTGTGCACCCTGTGGACGGCGGTTGGGTGATTCGCACTCTCAAGCCCCTAGCTAAGTCAGTGACAGCCCTAGTCAACGACAAAATTGAGTTGCCTTTAGAGCACTTAAGTTTGGGCATCTGGCAAGGGGTCTACCAAGACAAAAAGGTTCCAAACTACCGAATCTTGGCCAAGTACGAAGGTGATGCTCAAGAAATTGAATGGCGCGTTGACGATCCATACCGTCACCTCCCTACCCTTAGCCAGTTTGACCTGCACCTAATTACCGAAGGTCGTCACGAAGAACTTTGGCGGGCACTGGGTTCTCACTTGATTAAACTTGACGCAATTGGTGGCCCAGTCTCAGGAACCAGGTTCGCCGTGTGGGCGCCAAACGCTATGGCGGTAAGAGTTGTTGGGGATTTCAATAACTGGAACGGCATAGCCAATTCCATGCGCGTGATGGGAAGCTCTGGCGTTTGGGAAATCTTTATTCCGAATATTGGCTCCGGTGCAAAATACAAATATGAAATCCTTACCAAAGCCGGAACCTGGATAACAAAGATTGACCCCCTTGCCCGCGCAACAGAGGTGCCGCCGTCAACGGCATCTATAGTGACAGAATCAAACTACGCATGGAATGACCAAAACTGGCTTGCCAAACGCAGCAAGCGCGATGCCCTGAAGTCTCCGATGTCAATCTACGAGCTGCACGCCGGCTCCTGGAAACTTGACCTCAACTATAGAACCCTTGCAGATGAATTGATTCCGTACATTCAGC
>JBDLUH010000002.1:0-47073 GCA_039805425.1 Actinomycetota bacterium | reverse complement strand
CCAGCGAAGCCCTAGCTGATGTGCACATTGCACCGATTAGGTTGTTTCTGCGCTCGGCTCCTGAAAGAGAAGCCTGATCTTCAACTTCTTTTGAAACAGTTAGAACGTCACTCACAGTTATCAACCTTTTTTGAGACTTGGCAACTTGTTTGGCAACTGCCACAGCTAATACCTTTGCGGGCACGTAGCCGCGGTTAGAAAAAGATTGACGCCTACTTGGCATTGGCACCAATGTCTTGCAAGATTCAGGAACAAGCTCAGCAATCGACTGCGCCATTTGCTGAGCCAAAGAAGTTGCCGCGTGTTCTTTGAACTCGTGAATTAATTTGGCTGCCTCTTGGTTATATTCGCAAACAGCAAAGCCCTGAAGATTAAATCTTTCAACAGCTCTGGAACCAGAAACATGCTTTTGTTGGCATGGAACGCAGATTGAAGAACCAACAACTTGGCAAAGCACGCACTTTGAAGGCAAAACTAAATTTAGAAAGTCTTCAAAAAGATTCACAACAAGATTCTTGCGTTATTGCCTCGACAAAAACGGATAAGCCAATTTTTGTGAATAACTAGTTTCCTGGAAAACGAAGTTCTTCTACCCCATCGCGTACTTTCAACCAACCGGAACCCCGGTATTGATAAAGCACACCAAATGAATCAAGAATAAAAATTGACGATGACTGACCGGAACCAACAATTGTCGATCCATTTGTGAAAGTTGGTAGGCGCTGAGAATCTCCACCCACCATTGCCACTATTGGCTGAATGTACTGAGAAACCTGAGACTCCAAAATTCCGATTTGGATACTGTCCAACCAGGTTGCTGAAAACGCAGTCTGCGCGTTTATTGGGCTTATTGATGACCCCAACCCAAGTGGCACACCGGCATCGTCGCGAATAATTGCAGAAACCCGAACCTGACTACTGGAGTGTGTTCCGGTAACTGCAACAACCCTGGAGCCCTCTGAACTGATCGAGAACGCAATTCTGTCGGAACCCGATAACCAATTGCCAGCGAATGGAATGCGTAGGCCATTTTCATCAAATATCAAAATTGGCTTATTTCCCTTGCGCGGGACTGCCCAAATGTAGCCATCAACATCAACAACAGGGGCAAGGTAATCTGCACCAGGAGCCAATAGAACCGGTGTCTCTGTTGGTCGATTTAATTTAGCAAGGTAAATTCCGCCAGCACCATAGATGGCAAGTATTTTTTCATCAACATTCAGGCCAAAGCTTTTGGCTTTTACCTGCTTCAAGAAAGAAGTTGCGCTGCCAATCATTGTGGTTTGTGCAGTGCCAATTCGCTCGAGCCCTTCAGCTGAAAGCGCCACCGGAAGAGCCATTTGAATCTGGTTAGTTGGATTTGACCATGCTGGATCTTGCAGGGCACCGCGCTCAATGGTCACCTTTACCGAATACACGCTGCTCAATTGCAAAAGCGTCTCTCGAATTTGAACTTGCAGAAGTTTCTTGTCTATTGCCGATGCCCTAAGTGCACGCGATGACAGATCTACAGTGGCAACACCGTCAGCCACAGTAACGCTGCTAAGAGTTAAGCGGGTTCCAGTTGGAATTGAATTTTTAACTGCCTGATCTAACCAAGGGCTAGGTCCAGTAAGCAGTGCGCTAACTAATCTTGTACTTGTTGATGCTCTTGATGGGAACCAACGCACATCTGGAACTAAATGTTTTTGCTGGTTGTCAAAAAAGTAAACGGCGTAGGCCTTGAAGACAACATCAAATACAGGCCGGATAACCGTAGTGAGATTGGGAGCAAAATTGATGCGCCAGTTGCCGGATTCTTTGGTCAAGCTAATCTGCAGAACTCGAGTGGAACCAGCCGGCAAAGATTCGTATTCACCGCGCTCGTTAATTCTTGCCGATACCGGAACCACGACCGTGGCGGTTTGGTTATCCGTAAGCGTGACCGCTGGCCTTCCGTCTTGAATCAGCACTTCTTGATTCGGATTCCAGGTGGCGTTGAACTCGTTAGAAAGATACGACCTTGCAACTTCGTAATCGTTTTGCGGTCCGGTACCCGAGTTCAAGAAACCCAACAAAATTTCTTCTTCAGTTGCGCCATCTGCAGGACCAGCCGGTGAGTAGTAAAGGTAATCGGTTTCAAGACCAGATTCCACATTTGGACCGGTCTTGATATCGCCAGATCTAGGCATCTGAGCACACGCGCTGGTAAACACCAGCATGAAGGCAACCAGTGATGCGGCGAAGAATCTAGTTACTCTGTTCACCAGCTACCTCCTTTCGTTTTGGCTGCTTTGGTGGCAGTGGCAAAGGAGACTGAGTGAAGATCATGCCCTGCCTTCTTGGCAAAGTTAGGCGGAATGAAGCGCCCTCATTTGGCTTGGCCCAGACTTGCAACCAACCACCGTGAAGTTGGGTGTCTTCAAGTGAAATGGCCAACCCAAGACCGGTTCCACCGGTGGTGCGCTTTCGAGCAGGGTCGGCACGCCAGAACCTGTCGAAGACGCGGTCAACTTCTGCACGGCTCATTCCCACACCGGCGTCGGTAACGCTTACGGCTACAGCCGAATCACTTATGCCAACAGCAACACTGATTGGGCGGCTCTCTCCGTGCTCAATTGCGTTCGCCAAAAGATTTCTAATTAGACGCTCAATTCGGCGACCGTCAACTTCAACATCTACCGGGCCACTAGGGATTTTAATTTCGATAACCGAACCCCGACTCTGCGCAAGCGGCTCTAGGCCGGCAATGGCTGAACCTACAATTCCATTCATGTCTTGAATTTCCAAGTCAGCAGCTACGGCACCGGCATCGTATCTAGATATTTCAAGTAGGTCATTTAGTAATACTTCAAAGCGCTCTATCTGATCATGCATCAGCTCGGCAGATCGCTTTGCGGCTGGCTCTAATTTTTCACGGCTGGCAAAAATTACGTCACCAGCGAGTTTTATGGTCGTTAGCGGTGTTCTAAGTTCATGTGACACATCAGACACAAATCTTTGCTGCATCTTAGAAACGCTGGCAAGTTTAGTGATCTGCTTTTGCAGCGAATCAGCCATTCGGTTGAACGATCTAGCCAAAATGGCGATAACGTCTTCACCGCGCTCAGTCAAACGTCTATCTAAGGCACCCTCTGCAATATCTTCAGAAACCTCAGCGGCCACCTGCACAGGCTTTACCAACCAGTTGGTAACGAAATAGCTAACCGCGCCAATCATGAACAAGAGAATAAGCATTCCCCAGAACAAAACACTCTGCACAAAATCTAAGGTCTGCTGTTCGCCGTTTAGGTCAAACACCAGGTAAAGCTCATACTTTCCGGCCAATGGAATTTCAATTGGCGAGCCAACCACTACCGCCGGGTGAATAGACCCGTTTACCTGTGGCAGCCCAATTGACTGATAGGTAAGTTTTCCGGTGGCATTTCTAACCTGAGACTTTAAATCTATTGGAATCACAGCGGTGTCTAAGTCTGCCGAAATGGGGCTCTGCAGAATCTGCGCACCCACTTGACCTGGGGTGCGAAGTAAAGCAACTTTTCTTGAGTCACTAGAGCCCTGCGATTCAAGCGATGGCACCACAGAATTCAACAGTGACTGCAGAGCAATTTCATCGGTGACTGTAGAAGCGGCGAACGTGTTTTGCACTTCAACAACCCCGCGCTCTGACTCCGCAAGAATTTGCGATACACGTGTTTGGTATAAACCGTTGCCGATTGAGTAGGAAAGAAAACCGCCTACGACAAGTAGCGCAATTCCAGAAAGCACAACGGTCGTGAAGACGGCGCGAACCTGGAGGAATCGGCGAAAAAGACCGAGCGCCCAATCAATGGCGGCTCGAATTGTCATTTAACCCTGGCCAGCCTTGTATCCGATGCCGCGAACTGTGGTGACGATTTTTGGATTGTCTGGATCGTCTTCGATTTTTGAACGAAGGCGCTGAACGTGAACGTTTACCAATCGAGTGTCAGCTTTATAGTGGTATCCCCAAACAGTCTCCAAAAGCATTTCTCGGGTAAATACCTGCTTTGGTTTCACGGCAAGGGTTAGCAATAGGTTGAATTCCAAAGGAGTAAGAAGAAGTTTTTCTGCTCCTCTGCGAACCTCGTGCCCAACGATATCGAGAGTCAAAGGACCAATCTGCACCGTTTCGCCATCTGCTTTTGAGAGCGGTCGCAGTCTGGCGCGAATACGAGCAAGCAAAACGGTTGGATCGAAAGGCTTCACCACGTAGTCATCGGCACCGGCTTCTAGACCTCGCACCACATCTTCGCTTTCGGTCTTTGCCGTCAACATAATGATTGGAGTTCCCGCAGTGGCCCTGATCTCTGAGCAAACCTCAATGCCGTCTTTACCCGGAAGCATCACATCTAACAAAACTAGATCTGGCTCTTGAGCCTTAAATGCATCCAGGGCGCCGCTTCCAGCGTCGTGGAAACAAACTTCGAAGCCTTCCGACTCCAGCACGATTCCAACCATTTCGCGAAGCGCGTTGTCGTCATCAACGACCAAAATCTTGTGCGCCATTTGCTCCTCGTATCCTGCCAGCGATTAGTAGCGGTAGTGATCTACTTTGTATGGGCCTTCAACCGGAACGCCTATGTAGCGCGCCTGATCGTTGCTCAACTTAGTCAATTCAACACCAAGAGCGGCCAAGTGCAAACGGGCAACTTTTTCGTCAAGATTCTTTGGCAAGATATGAACGCCCAGCGGGTAGGAATCGGTCTTGGAAAACAGCTCTATTTGAGCCAAAACCTGGTTCGCAAACGAGGTACTCATCACAAAGCTTGGGTGCCCGGTGGCATTACCCAGATTCATCAAGCGCCCCTCAGACAAGATCAAGACTGACCTTCCGTTCGGCAGGCGCCACTCGTGCACCTGTGGCTTGATCTCAATCTTTTCAACACCTGGGATTCGGTTGATTCCGGCCATGTCTACTTCGTCATCAAAGTGACCAACGTTAGCAATGATGGCCTGGTGCTTCATGCTCATCAGGTGCTCAGGCTTGATGATGGCAGTGTTGCCGGTTGCAGTTACAAAAATGTCTACGGTCTCAATCACTGATTCAAGCGTGGCTACCTGGTAGCCATCCATCACTGCCTGAAGAGCACAGATAGGATCAACCTCGCTCACAATGACGCGTGCACCCTGGCCGCGAAGTGCATCTGCAGAACCCTTACCAACATCTCCGTAGCCGGCAACGAAGCAAGTCTTGCCGCCCATCAGGGTATCGGTTGCACGGTTTAGGCCGTCAGGTAGCGAGTGGCGAATTCCGTACTTATTATCAAACTTTGATTTTGTGACTGAATCGTTCACGTTGATAGCAGGGAACAAAAGCTCTCCACGCTTATAAAACTCGTAAAGACGGTGCACGCCAGTAGTAGTTTCTTCAGTGACACCCTTGATCTCTGCTGCGATTCGGGTGAATCGCGATGGATCTTTCTTTAAAGATTCGCGAAGTAACTCAAGAATTACCGCATACTCTTGGCTGTCGTCAGCACCGGTTGCCGGAACTGAACCTGAAAGTTCAAATTCACGACCCTTGTGAACCAAAAGCGTTGCATCACCCCCGTCGTCAAGAATCATGTTTGGGCCGGTGTAGTTTTCACCCGAAGCCTGAGCCTCTGAAGACCAGTCGAAGATGCGATCGGTGCACCACCAGTACTCTTCAAGACTTTCACCCTTCCAGGCGAATACCGGAGTGCCCTGGGGCTCTTCAACGGTTCCGTTCAAACCAACTACGACAGCCGCTGCCGCCTCGTCTTGGGTAGAAAAAATATTGCAAGATGCCCAGCGAACCTGAGCACCCAATGCAACCAGAGTCTCAATCAAAATCGCGGTCTGCACTGTCATGTGCAAAGAACCGGTGATGCGAGCACCCTTCAAAGGCTGTGCTGCCGAGAATTCGGCACGAAGCGCCATTAGCCCTGGCATCTCGTTTTCGGCGAGACGAATCTGGTGTCTTCCGGCTTTAGCTAGGGACAGGTCTGCGACTTTGAAATCAAATGAGGTTAGAGTCTGTGACATTTACTTATGCTTTCTGCTGAATGAGGTTAAGTACCTCATCACGAATCTGGATCATCTTGGCCTCGGTTGAAGCTTCAACGTTTAATCGCAGCAGCGGCTCTGTGTTCGATGACCGAACGTTGAACCACCACCATGAACCAGCATCGGCAGGCTTGCCTAGCTCTTGTTTATTTGTTGCTGTGATGCCATCAAACTCGTCAAAGTCGGCGCGATCTGCGAAGGCAGACTGCACTCGGGCTTTGGCGGCAGGGACATCGGAAACTGTTGAGTTTATTTCGCCACTTAGGAAATAGGGATTGTATTGTTTTGCGAATTGCGAAAGTGGCAGATCTTGCGACCCATACTCTGCTAACACGTGCATGGCCGCTAACATTCCGTTGTCGGCACCCCAAAAATCACGGAAATAATAGTGAGCTGAATGCTCGCCGCCAAAGATGGCATTGGTTTCAGCCATCTTGTCTTTAATTAGCGAGTGCCCAACCTTAGTTTTTACCGGTCTGGCGCCGTCAGTAGCAATTACCTCTTCAACAATTTTTGAAGTTAGTAGGTTGTGCAGCACTGTGATTGGGGCACCCGGGTTGTTAGCTTTTTCTCTTGCAATTTCACGGCGGGCAACTATTGCGGCAACGGCCGAAGGCGTTACAGAATCGCCATTTTCATCAATTACAAAGCAGCGGTCAGCATCACCATCGAAAGCCAAACCAATGTCGGCTGCGTGCTCAACAACTGCTCGCTGCAGATCAACCAAATTTTTTGGGTCTAGCGGGTTTGCCTCGTGATTTGGGAATGTGCCATCAAGCTCAAAATACATTGGAATGATTTGCAGCGGAAGCTGCTGAAGATCACTTGCGTGACCTAGCACGGCAGGAACCGTCATTCCACCCATTCCATTGCCGGCATCAACAACCACTTTCAACGGGCGAATGTCTTTTAGGTCTACAAGTTCACGCAGGTAACTTGCATACTGAACCAAGATGTGAAGTTCGCGGTAGGTTCCTGGCTGATCAACTTCGTCAACACCGTTTTGAATGTAGGCCTTCGCGCGGTCGCGAATTGCTGCCAAGCCGGTGTCTAAGCTGATGCCCCTAGCGCCAGCTCTTGAGAATTTAATGCCGTTATAACTGGCCGGGTTATGGCTAGCGGTGAACATGGCAGCTGGTGCATCCAGGACACCCGATGCGAAATATGATTCATCAGTAGAGCACAGGCCAATTGAAACCACGTTTGCGCCACGTGCTTGAGCGCCTTCGGCAAATGCGTCGGCAAATTCTGGCGATGAGTCACGCATGTCGTGACCTACAACTACATCTTTACCGGCGGCGGCTAGCTCGTCAACGAATCCTGCCGCAAGAGCCCTCACGATATCGGTGGTTAGAGACTTACCTACCAGCCCGCGCACATCGTAGGTCTTGACGATGGAATCCCAATCAATATTCATTGACCTAAGTTTACCAAGACCCCGTTGGGCCAAATTGAGCCTAGAAATACCTGCGCCAATACACTGGCTTTATGGCCAGCCAAGGGCGCCCAAAGGGCACAGAACGCGACAGACATGGTCGCGGCATACGCCAGGCCTTTATAAGCAACCTACTGCCGGGTGGCAAAAGGCTTTCGGGATTTGAGCAAATAGTCTCTGGCACCTGTGAATACCTGAAAAACGCCTGGCCAGATGAGCTCGCAGACCTTCTATGGGAAGTGGCCGATGCTCCCTCAATTAATTCAGAATCTAAAGGGGTTCGCCGCTGGGCTGTAAAACGCGAAAAGATGACAATTGTGATTTATCGCTTGCCAATTGAGCGGCTTGGCCACCATCGCCGCACCGATGCCCTGCATGAGCGAATGCATATAGAAGAGTTTGTTTTTGCGGCCGTTGGTCACCTAATTGGCAAAGACCCCTGGGATTTGGTTCCTGATCGCTACCGCGACTAACGAACGTTAACGGCTACTTTTCCGCCGGCATTCTTTTGATCTAACACCGATACATTCGCAACTGTTCCATCAACATCAACAATTAGATTTGCGTACAGCGGATTCTGGCTGCCGATGAAAGAGAACGTGGCGCCCGGAGCAAGAACGGAAACTTCTATAGCTCCGGTAGTTTCGTTGTAGACGCACAGTTTAGATATACCAACACCTGGAGCGGTGATTTTTCTTTTGCCGGTAAATTTTTCGGCTGCAGGAATCCAAGTGAAGTCTGGGGCTGTGCCTGAAGAAACGCGTGACAACCTCACGGACGCTTGAATATTCACATCTGCCGAAACCACGGCAACGTAGTCACCGTCTTTGAGTCCAGGAATTTCTAAATCCATCACCGTTCCAGGCTTGACGGTTTCACGCACCACCGTTCCAAATGTTTTTGTATTTGCCCCGGCTAGCTGAACTGTGACGGTGGCCTGTTGCTGGCCTGGCACAAACAATCTAATTATTGGAGTTAGATCTTTGTAATTTGCGTTGGCTTCAATCAGTTTGGCGGCAACTTTTGAGCCACGAATAAAAATGCCCGGCACAACAAGGTTCTTGGCAAATTGTGTTGACGGTGAAATGTAATCAACTCCGCCTGCGGATAGACCGCGAACCGTGCGCTGCTGAATCCACGCCGCTATTGCGCCACCCTTGGAACTTACGTGAGTCATGAAGCTCTTGGTCTTTGGAGCTACGCCAGAAAGTGGAATAACTGTTGACTTGCCGGCAACAACGGCAATTCCGTTCAACCCCGGTGCTTCAATTGCACCTGCCTCGGTGAAAATTTCAAGGCTCACAGTTGCGTCTACCTCGCTGGTGTTTCGCAAAATTAGGAGAGCTTCACGACCGGTGGTGGTGTCTGCGCCAAGCAGCCAAAGGTCATTAGAAGGCAGTTGGCAGTTTGTGGCAGCCAGACCCTGCAGCGTGGCGCCAGAGGCGTTCTGGTACTGGCTTGCATTCAGTAATTCAGAACCCTGATTTATCGATTCACTCTGTGCCCTAACGGTGAAAACACCGTCTACAGTTTCGAGGCTGGCTAAACCATTGGCGTTAAAAGAGCTGGCGTAACTTGCCTCGCCAACTTGAGCAAAATCACCCAAGGTAGCCCCGCTAGCCCCACCGGCTTTATAGAGCGGTCCTGGGCAAGCCAACCTTAAGTCTCGTGCTTTTACCGAAAGCTCACTCGATGCCGGAACATTACCAATTTCAAGACTTAGGTTAGGCGCCAATAATGTGCCAGCAACCAAAGCGCCAACAACTAAAAACAGGATAGAAATTCTCTTGAACATTAGTTCTCTTCACCAACCTCAACAAATATTTCGCTGTCACCCGATACGCGACGACGCTGATTGGTAGTTGGAATCGCCAGCAAAACAAAACCAAGCAAAATGGCCAACTGAACGCCCTTAGTGATTGACCAAGGCGATGCAGGCTTTAGATCTGCATTCAAAAGCTCTTGATTTGGCTCGCGCACTCTCCAGAGCCTGCCAAAATCAGTTGAACCCACTGACTCAAGCTCCTTAACAGAGTCAAGGCCAATCGCTAATTGGCTGGCAATGGCCGAGGTCTGATCTGGCACAAGAACATAACCTACGCCGGCCTTATCAATACTTGATTGCAAATCTGTTCCATTTGCTGAAGCTAGGTCGGCAACAAGTTGCGAAACGTTTGCATACTCTTGGCTTCTGGATTGCTTCACGCTATCAAGAGCAAATCGGTAGCTCAGGCTAACGTCTTCAAGTTGAACACCATCGCCTGAAACAATCTCAGCACCAAACTGAATTGAGCCATCAGATTTCACTTCAGGATTAATGACTAACATCCATAACGCGCTGCCCTGTGCCGCCTCGGCCGCGATGATAGACGGAACCACTCGGCCATCGGTGTATTTGATTTCAGGATTTGAAGTTGCAAACAAGAAAGCACTCGGAACCAAACTCAACAAGCCTAAACACGCGCCAATAGTTTTACGCACTGGGCTTGCAGTTATTGCATTGAGCGCAAGTGCAACCAGCACTGCAACTAAAAGCCCAAAAAGCCCAAGCAGTGCCGCTGGCGAGCCGTTAACAAAATCAGCCGAACGCGAACTTGAACCAACACCAACGGCTGCAAAAGAAAGACCGCTTACCAGCCATGCCGCGGCAACGGTTGCAATTGCCGCCACCCAAATAACAAACGCGCTGGCCCAGCGCTTACCAACAAGAGCCAGCAAAGCCAACAGCAATACTGGAATAACGACCCAACCCGATATTTGACCTGCGAATGGAAGATTTACTCCAAATGTGGTGCCGCCGAGCATGAGCTGCCACAGCGGAATTTGCTGACTTGGTTGAGGCAACCCGGGGTCTGCCAGTAGTCCAAGCGGCGTGAAAATCTCTATGAAGTAATACAGAACCGTTGGGCCAAAGACTGCTGCAGTGGGAAGGGGAATCCAAATTAGGAATCCAAGTTTTCGGATTCTTGCTGCAATAACCAAACCCAGCGCAATCAAAAGAATTGGAGCTGAACTTGGCGCGCTAGACGAAACTACAAACAGTAATAATCCAGAAACAGCAACCCATGACCAACTCTGTGTAGAGAAATTAGCGCGGCCAATGCCTGCGGCTCTTGCCACCGAATAAACCAACCAAGGCAAACTAACTTGGGCAATCAAAGCTGGAATTCTTGCCTCTTGCTGAGCCAGAGTTAAGGCTGGCCAAAATGCAAAAACCAGCGCAGCTGAAATTCGAACAAATGTAGATTCGCTGAGCAGTGAGATAACTCGCCATGCTCCACTAAACGCAATTGTTTTGGCCAGCACCAAGAGCAGTGCCAGCGAAAGTGAAGGTGCCCAAAAAGTGACTGACCCCAAAACTGCCAAGACCCAAACGAAAGGATCACTTGGGCCAAAATAACCAAGACCAATTGGTTGAAAACTGGCACCCGCGCGAGAAAAAAGAGATAGCCAAGAATCGCTAAGTGGCAAGAGCCCGCCCCCAACAGCCGCACTATTTGAAGGCCAGAACGCAAAACTTAAGGCCGCCAATCCGGCGGCCACCCAAAGGGCACCTGAAGCTGCGAAACCTGGCGTGCTTGAGGATTGTTCCACTTCAAATTCGCCTCGTTCAAAGGAGGCCAGGGTAGCCAGAGACTGCTCACGCTCTAGCGCTGACCGGTTGGCATTTCTAACCTGCTGCCAACTAGCCCTAAGGCCTTTGAGCTTTGAAAATGAAACCACCCGGGTTCTAGCAATATTTGGACGGCTGCCGAATCTGGCCAGAACAGTAAAAAAGCCCCAGGCGGCCGAAGAGATTTCAGACCAAATGCGGTCTGGCCGCTTAGAAGCAATTCTTCCGACGGCTCTAGCTAAGCCAATTACTGGCAATAAGAACCAAAACCCTAAAGCTAAAGCAAGCGGCGCATACGCCAAACGCAAGTGAATTGCAGCTCGGCGAAGCGCTGATTTTGGCGATGCACCTAACCACTTTCGATCACGCTTGCCGCCTAAGGAAAGTGCTGCGTGAGCGACCTTTGCTTTTGGAACCACAATGACTCTGTGCCCGGCCATGCGTGCACGAATTGAAAAATCAAAATCGGCAGCTAACTCTGGGGCCGCAGGGTCAAGCCCTTGAAGTTGCTGCAGCACCTCAACTTTGATTAGAGCTGCGGCGGTGCCAACTGCAAGAACGTCGTCTAAATCATCGTGTTGCGATTGGTCAAGTTCGTTGCTAACCAAAGAAAATAAATCACCAAGCGGGGTGAGAGTTAACCCAAGTTGAGTTACAACTTTTTCGTTTTGCCAGTCAAGAAGTTTTGGTGCAGCAATTGCCACAGAAGGTGACTGCTCTATTGCTTGCAAAAGTTCTTGCAGGGCAACTGCTTGTGGTGCGCTGTCGTCGTGCAGTAACCACAGCCACTCGTAATCACCGATGTGCTTGATTGCGTAGGTTAAAGATTGCTGAAGCGAATAATTAGCTGGAAGTTTGTGAACATCTTGCAGGCCATGAGAGCCTGCAATGTCAGAACATTCGTCATGTACAGAAGTGTCAATAACAATTATTTGATCAACTGATCGAGTTTGATTTTTTAATGCGGACAAAGTTGCCGCAAAATATTCGGGTTCGTCGTGAACTAAAACGACGGCTACTACAGAGGGTTTCATAATCAACGGCGTATAGCCGTGAGATTACGCGCGCTTCTTAAGCTTGCGACGCTCACGCTCTGAGAGACCGCCCCAGATTCCAAAACGCTCATCGTTTTCTAATGCGTAGTCAAGGCACTGTGCCTTTACTTCACAACCGGTGCAAATGCGCTTTGCATCACGAGTAGAGCCGCCCTTTTCTGGGAAGAAAGCTTCAGGGTCTGTCTGTGCACAAAGTGCATCGGCCTGCCAAGCTAGCGGATCACTTTCAGGATCTGAGTACGCCCCCGCGACACCAAGTCGAATTGGATCGATAAACCAGTTTTCTGGCACACGATTACGACTGTCCATAACTTCTTTTCCCTATTCCGAATAACCGATCGCCATTGAACGCGTTCGGGAATCCTTTGGATAATTCCTTGGTTGTAATTACACTCTTGTCATTCGGTCTGTGTCAAGTTGAGATTTTCCAACCCTAAGGGCTTGCCTGAGGCTTAAACCCCGATTTTTAGGGGTTTTTAGCCGTTTGAGGTGGCCAAAAAGGCCGTTCCGCTGCCAGAAATAGTGAAAAATTTTGCGTCTGCAGACAGATATGCTGCCTCAGATCGCCGCAACACCAGATGCTCCTCCAGGCTGGTGCTCACTGCAATTTCGCCTGCGGTGCAAAGAATTATGGCTTCGCCCGGCAGATTCAAATCGGCCAGAATACGCTCACCACTGGGCTCGACTCTATAAAGCAAAAACTCATCGGTGTTGCACGGGTACTGAACAAGACCCGCAGTTAGCTCTTTTGTCACAACCAAAGGAATCTCGCCCGGAGTGAAATCTAGAACGCTTTCAAGTTCTTTTACGTCAATGTGCTTAGCCGTTAATCCGCCGCGCAAAACGTTGTCTGATGCGGCCATCAATTCAACACCTAATCCAGACAAGTACGCGTGAATGTTTCCAGCGGGCAAAAAGAGTGCCTGACCCGGTTCCAGATAAACGTGATTCATTAGCATCGCCAACAGCACACCTGGGTCACCCGGATAAATTAGGTTAAGTCTTTCAGCCAGCGCAAAGCGGGCATCAAAATCTGCCATGGTAGTTAGCTCTGCTGCAACACCGTCAAAATTTTCACGGCGATTACTGATGTCAGAAAATAATCGCTGCAAACCATCTGATTGCTGCAACAGCGCACGCCAATTAGTGGCCATTGATCTCAAACCATCAGACACCCCAGAGTGGGTCTCAATGTCTTCAAGTAATTGATCTATTTGCGTAACTGACTTGAAACCGCAAAGCGCTTCAAAATCCGAAAGCGCTACGATGACCTCTGGTTTAGGGCGATCATCTTTGTAGTTTCTGTTCGAAGCAGCAAGTGGAAGACCCAAGGAATTTTCGCGTTCAAAGCCAGCCTTAGCTTGTTCTGAATTTGGGTGAGCTTGAATTGATAGCGGTTGATCGGCTGCAAGAATTTTTAGTAAGAACGAAAGCTGCTTGCCACCCAGGTGCTGGCTAAGAGTTTGAGCTGGTGTTTCTGCCAGTACAGCAGGCGAACCAGGATGAGTGCCTAACCAAATCTCGGCCATGGGCTCGTTGGTTGCGGGAACCCCAAAGTAGTCACTGATTAAAGTTCTGGAGCCCCAGGCGTAATTTCTTGCCTGATTGGTAATTTTGATTAACACGGCTCCCCTTTCTTCTAGCGGCTCTAAGCCTAACTTCAGGGCAGCGAATTAGACTTGAACAACCCCAAGCGGAAAGCTGCAATGACTGCACTGACTAGACCAATTCGCGTGATCTTCAACACGCGCGAAAAGGGCTACCGGACCAAGACCTGGACAGCCTCAATAGGTATTTTTACCCTCATGGCTGGCGATGCGGTTCGCTACAGCATTGGCTGGCTTGGTTGGGGTGCTCTGCTGATAACCCTGCTGAGTGTGGCTATGGTGCTATTTTTCAAGGGCGGCGCCAAGGCAACTCTTGCTGAGATACGTTGGCCTCTGGCTATTTTCATGGGCTGGCTCACACTGAGTATTCTTTGGTCGGCATATCCTGCCGTCTCTACCCTTGCCGTTTTTAGTCAGCTAGCCACAACCGCCTTTGCATTGTTTCTTGTAGCGCAATTTAGCTGGCGTCATCTGCTAAGAGTTTTTGCAAATGTGATTCGTTTTGTTCTTGGCGCCTCGCTGGTTTTTGAGTTTGCCGCGGCAGCAATCGTCCAAGGCCCCATTGCGCCGATCTTCAAAAACTACGAAGGAGACAAGCCCCCGGCCGCCGCCTTCTATTGGACTCAAGGAAACCTCTTTGACGGAGATCGAATCCAGGGAATTGTTGGAAATTCAAACCTGCTTGCCTTCGTTGGCATGCTTGGAGTTGTGGTGTTCGCGGTTGAATACGCAATTATTGGCACCAAACGTTGGCTAAGCGCGCTCTGTGTTTTGGCGTCACTGTCAACTATCTTGCTTGCCAAATCTGCCGGAATTGGCTTCGCCATGACAGCGGTGGTAGTTGCAGCGATAGTTTCAATTGCTGCTGAAGGTAAAGACCGTGACACTCGTCACAAGTACTACAGAATTGCCTATGCATTTGCAGGTACCGTTGCGGTGCTGGTTGCTTTTTATCGGGCTGAAGTTTTTGAATTCTTTGGCAAAAGCCCAGATATGACTGGCCGCAGTGGAATTTGGAAATTAGTCCTTGGCCTTGTTGAACAAAGACCATTTGCAGGATGGGGCTGGACAGGCCACTGGATGCCAGGCGTGGAACCATTTGAAGGCCTAGTGGTAATTGGCAAAGTTCCTTATTACCAAGCGCACAATGCATACCTTGATGTAACAATGCAACTTGGTGCTGTGGGGGCCATTTTGTTTGCCCTGCTGCTTTTAGTGACATTTGTTAAGCTCTGGCGCCTAGCTGTTCGCCACACAGTTGCACTTTATTTGTGGCCAATTTTGGTGTTCACGGGGCTGTTAGTTTGGAGCCTAACCGAGAGCCGCATGCTAATTGAAATTGGTTGGCTGCTTCTAATGATTTTTGCCATA
Organism: Actinomycetota bacterium; assembly: GCA_039805425.1. Taxonomy (GTDB): domain Bacteria; phylum Actinomycetota; class Actinomycetes; order Actinomycetales; family Microbacteriaceae; genus Rhodoluna. The sequence goes on along the minus strand of JBDLUH010000002.1, from coordinate 31,965 downwards.
AAAGTAAATGAGCCACAAGAAATGCTTGAGCCAATTGGTCGTTCACCTAAACGCGCAAGAATATTTAACTTTCGCTGGCGTCGCTAATTGGCGAGTAAATAGCCAAGCTCTAAGGAACTATAAGAATTGCACCAAGTTGCAAATTGTTTTTATTTGTAATTTTTGGATTAGCCGCCGACAGCTTGGCATCTGTAACTCCCCATACTGATAGTTTTGCCACAATTTTGTTCCAGTAATCACCCGATACAACTGTGTATGTTTTTGGCTTCAGAGCTGAGGCAGTAGGGGTTGGTGTAGGGCTGGCTTTTGGAGAAGCAGAAACCTTAGGGCTGGCCGACGGTGACGGGCTGGAACTGGCCGAGGGTTTTGGCGATGCGCTCGGAGCCGGTGTTGGATCTACCGGAACAACCGGAGCACCTGCATCAAATGCCTCAAGGTTCATGGTTGAGCCTGCAGACTTACCGGTGGTGATTTTAGACAAGAAATATGGTCCAACCAGAACAGCCTTGGCAGCAGAGCCACGAAGCTTTTCATACGCAGCTGCATCTTTGATTAGGCGCTTGGTTTGGCCATCAACGAGGTAGTACTTCTTATCTGCGGTTTTAATAAAGCGGCCAAGCGTTGCGGTTGATTTGGCCACAACCGCACAGGTGGTGGCATCTAAAGTTAGACCCCGGCCCGGGTAGTGACTGGCATCAAGAGTAGATATTGCGTAGAACTTTCCTGTGATTGCTATGAAGTAGTTCTGGCCGCAAACGAATTTAATACCACTCGCCTTGGTGGTCTTTGAGTATGCCTTTAGCTGAGCGCTAGTCAATGAACGAGCACTGGCCAGCCCTAGAAGCGCAGCCTGATTTGCGTCTGGTATTACCAGCGCCCTATTGAATCCATCAATCATGTAGCCCACTTTGCCAACTCGAACATAAGTTGCCGGGGCAATAGCTGGCGAACCGGTGGGAATCTGAGCAAACGCCGAATTTGAAAGCGTTTGAGTCTTGGTGCTCTTAACGCCAGCGGTAAATTTTGCTGCATCGGCTGCAGCCAACAATGGTCGCTTTACTCCATCAAAAATTAAGTACACGTTTTTGGTTGCTGAAGACTTGGCGAACAAAATTGACTCAATCTCTGTTGCCGCATTAGGGATCAAGCTAAGCAGGTCATCTGAAACTACAGGTGCATCTTTTGAGATCTGCTTCGCATCGGTTACTTTTCGCTTGCCGTCTTTTGTGATCAAGTATTGGGTGCCATCAACAGCATTAACGATGCTCTTGATTTTGACGGTCGATGCAACCGGGGCAAGCGCTTCGCCAATCATTGTTCCGGTTGACTTTATGAACCACTTAGTGAAATCAACATCGGCAAGCGTTGCTTTATCGATGTCGTAGTAACTTGTTCCGTCAAATACCGCTAGCTGCTTTGTTGCCTCATTAATAAACGATGCACCCTTGCGAATAATTGGTTTACCCCAAGGCAACTTCTTGAAAGCTGAAATTTTAACCTGAGACAGCGCTGGTACACCAAGGCGCGAATCTACCAACGACTCTGAGTCCAAGATTTGGCGCTTGGCCCCGTCTTGAATAAAGAAGGTTTGACCATTTTCACCCTGAACGTATTCGGTCATTTGGTTTCCGGTTGCCAGCGCATTCAACTGAGACGTAGTCAGAGTAATTGCAGTGTTACAGTCCAACAAAAATTGTGCGGCCTGAGCACAATTTGTAAATGGGTACTTTTGCCCACCGTCAACAAAGTAGTAAACGCCTGCAGCAGATTTAATTACTCTGTTCATTGACCCTGAATCAGTAAACGAATCTAGGTATGCCTGTGAAATTGTTCCCAGCGGACCAAGCGGCTTGAGCGCGGCTACCGTGTCAGCGTCATCGATTAGATACTTTTTGTTGTCAATGATGAAGTAGGTGCCCGAGTCGGCACTCTTTAGTAGGAATCCGCCACCAATTGTGCTACCGAACCAGTCAGTGTAGAAACGCCAAAAATTGCGGTTTCCGTAGGCGCTGCAAGAGTCGCCCGTTCCGTAAAGATTCTTAAGTGCGGCGGCGTTAGGGGTATATGGGGTGTAGTAGTAAAGCGCGGCAGTTGCTTGGCTCTTTAGCAAAAAGGTTTTTGAGCCGCAGTTGATACCCTTACTTGATTCAACGTTGGCAGCCTGATAGCGGCGCGTGATGTTGCTGCCAACCCTGAGGTAGGTAAAAGACCCTCTTGGATCCCCGTACCATTGCAACTGGCCGGCGCCCTTATAGAGCTGGTAGAAGAAACCGGCCGAAGATTTTGAACAGTCTGCTGTGTCTGGGCAGTTCATGCCTAGAGCAAAGTCGTACATCCGCTGATAAGGGTTAGTTGCCTGAATCAGCCCCTGTTCTTTTTGCAAGGTAACCAAAAGCACGCGTGGGTTTATCTTGCATGCATTAGCCACGGCAAAAATAATTTGTGCCGCAGTTTGATTTTGTTTAGCAGGTAGCGAATCACAGCGGCCAGATTCTCCGGTGATTTCAGGGGTGTCTTGAACAAAATCACGAATACATTTTGGCCCACCATCGTTGTCATTACAGGTAGGCAATTTGCCGTTCAAGAATCTTTGAATGTCACTGGCTGACATTGTTCCAAAGTCGTAAAACACACTGTCACTGATTATGTTGCCGGGGTCAAACTGTGCCGCGTCAGCCGCTTCTGACTTGGGCGCCGCAGAAAGGGCAATAAACCCAATCGCGACTAATAGTGCTGAAACTAATATCGCGATCGGCTTGGTAAGCCGATTTGCGATCAAGGTATTGTCACTCCGTAGGAATCACTGGTGCCGTAGAACTTCTCTGATTCGTAAGTGATTGTCACGATTCCTTTACCCTTTGGAAGTCCTGTGATTGGAAGATAGGCGGGAAAACACTGAGTTGTTACCGCGTTTGCCTCAGCTTTAACCGCAACCGTCTTGGTTGAGGTGCCGCTTTTGAATGTGATGGTACATTTTCCGCCATCTTCAGTTGCGTTCAAAACTTCTGCCACTACATAAAGTGAACCGGCGCCGGCATCTACGCCCATGTCAATCAAGCTCACTTCAGCAAGTGTTTGCTGTGGTGATGCCGATACAGATTCCGATGGGCTTGGCGAAGGTGAACTACTGCTTGCACTAGGCGACATAGAAGTTGAAGGGTTTTGATCTGTGCCCCAGTTAGGGTAAAGCAATGCGCAACCACTAAGTGAAACTGCAACTGCAGACACCGATAAAACAGCAAATACTTTTTTCATTTCTATTCCTTTACCTCATCAACAACAAAGGACTCTTTGACCATTTCACGTATTGCTGTGAAATTTGGGTGAATTACATCAATCAGCGGTGGCACAAGGGACAGCTCTTTGATTCCAATCGAACGGGCCTTACCGGCCAGATCTACGTATTGGGAAAGCATGGCGCTAGGAATATCGGTGCGCACCATCTTTTTACCTGCCGAGGCAATTGCTTGGAACCGGGTCAAGATAGTGGCCGGTTCAACCTGGCTAAGAACAGCCTGTTCAACTTCATGCTGGCGGCGCATGCGGTCGTAGTCGCTGGTGCTGTGCCGGCTTCGGGCGTACCAAAGGGCTGTGTAGCCATCCATGTGTTGCTGGCCAGCCTCAATCCAGCCCTTTACATCCGATAGGTCATCCAGTTGACCACCAATGGGCAGACGTTCCTTAACGTTTATATCAATGCCGCCAAGGGCATCAATCAAATCTTTGAATGAGGCCATGTCAACCAGCACGTAGGACTGAATTTCTAATCCAGTCACGTACTCAACCGCATCGCGAGTAGCCTCTGTACCTGGAGTTGAACCGTGAGAGGCGGCTGCGGGATATGCATCTGGGTGGTTATCTTCAACATCTTTATAAATAGCGTTGATCAAACAATCAAGCCCACAGTTCCAACCGTTTGGATAAATATCATTCATTGGCGAACCTTTAGAAAAGCCCACATGCTGCAGGTTTCTTGGAATACCAATATTTACAGCAGCACCGGTGGCTGCATCAATGCTGATTACCGAAATACTGTCTGGGCGGATTCCAAATCTGTCAGAGCCCGCATCTGCGCCAAGCAACATGATGTTGTATCTGCCATCAACCGGTGAGGTGAATCCGCCTTGATTAAAAATGCTGCCAATAAAATTGGCCTGAACACCGGCAAGCCCGCCGGCATATGAAATGGCTGAGGTTCCCATCACTGCGGCTAGCAGCACTGCCGCAAAGGTAATCCACCTTTCACGGTTATAGAGTCGGCCCAAGCGCATCAGGCGCAGGGTGTCAATTGTTAAGACTGCAAATAAAACTGAGTAAAGAATAAGGGCAGCTGAAAGAATCCAAATCAGAATTGGTAGCGTGACCAGCCAAATTGCTATGCCCTTATTAATTACACCTAGACCCAAAAGCAAAAGAAAAAATACCCAGAAAGAAATTGTTGCCGTAATGCCAACTCGGGCTAGGCGGCGGTTTCCAGCTACTAGTTGAGCCGAACCCGGAACAACAATTGTGAGCAACAAAAGCCACCAGGCGCGGCGGTGCATCTGCTCTGGTGTTGCGCGCTCTGTGTTTCGAAAAGGCCCTGAGGCGCGTGATGCAGTTCTGCTTGCGGCGCGGTGACTAAGGCGTTGATTTAGATTTGTGATTTCAGTTTCGCATTCTTCTCAGCAACCTGAACTTTCAGGTCTTCGCTGTAGGCCGCCATCGCGTCAGAAAGCTTTGCATCAAAAGCGCCCAAAATGCGAGCGGCCAAAATTCCAGCATTTTTTGCGCCACCAATAGAAACAGTTGCCACCGGAATGCCAGCAGGCATTTGCACGATTGAGAGCAGCGAGTCCATTCCGTCAAGTTTTGAAAGAGCAACCGGAACCCCAATAACCGGAAGTGTTGAAACAGAAGCCAACATGCCCGGTAGGTGGGCCGCCCCGCCAGCTCCGGCAATGATCACCTTGATACCGCGGCCGGCCGCCTGCTTGCCCCACTCGATCATTTTTTCTGGTGTGCGGTGCGCGGAAAGAACCTCTACTTCATATTCAATACCGAAGTCTTTTAGTGCCTGAGCGGCATCAGACATGACCGACCAGTCTGAGTCTGAGCCCATAACGACGCCAACAATTGGCTTACCGGTTGGGTTTGTCATTGGGGGCTCCTTAGGGTGCTTTTATAAGCTGCAACCCTAAAATTTTACCCAAGGGGTCTTGGTTATCCCCGTAGCAAAACGGCAGCCGCTCCCCTGGCTTCGGTCAACGCGTGCTCAGCTGATTCTGAAGCAACAGTTACGTGGCCCATTTTTCGGCCCGCTCTTGGTTCTTTGCCATAAGTGTGAACCTTTGCAGCTGGGTGCTTCTCAAGCGCTTGGCCGTAAGCCTGTACGAAATCGTTCTTGTCATCAACACCCAGCAAATTAACCATTACCGAGTGGGCGGCGCGTGGCTCAACAGAACCCAGTGGCAAATCAAGTACTGCGCGCAGGTGCTGTTCAAACTGACTAGTGACGGAGCCCTCAATACTGAAGTGCCCTGAGTTGTGAGGTCGCATAGCAAGTTCGTTGATCACTATTCGGCCATCGCGGGCCTCGAACATCTCAACAGCAAGTACTCCGGTTACCCCAAGACCTTCTGACACCTGTTTGGCAATATCAACTGTTCTATCCAACATTTCTTCAGCTGCATTAGGTGCAGGTGCCAGCACAACAGAGCAAACGCCATTTTCTTGAATTGTCTCGACCAAAGGCCACGCAACGAATTCACCGCTTGGGCGACGCGCGCTGAGCTGGGCTAGCTCTCTAATAAAGTCAACTTTTTCTTCGGCAAGCAGGCTGCCGCCAAACTCGGAAAGTTGCTCTAGCCAATCTTTAGCATCCACCGAATTGCGAACGACTCGAACACCCTTGCCGTCATAACCGCCAATTGGAGTTTTCAAAATTGCCACTCCACCGTTGGCTGCGATGAAGTCATCTAGCGATGCAGCGTCGTGTATCTCAGCCCATGCAGGCATAGGAAGCCCAAGCTCCGATAACATTCTGCGCATGTGCAATTTATTTTGCGCAAACGCCAAAGCCTTGCTTGGCGGTTGAACATTGAAGCCTTCAGCCTCAAGTGCCTCAAGCACGCGCAGGGGAACATGTTCGTGATCAAAAGTGATTACATCAACTGTGCGGGCGAATTCGCGAACAACTTGTAACTGGTTGTAGTCACCCACTTGTGTGGTGGCTATTTTTGCCGAGGAATCTGGGGCTTCGGCCAACACCTTTAGGTCTATTCCAAGGTTGATGGCCGGTGGAGTCATCATTCGGGCCAACTGCCCACCACCGATAACGCCAACTCTTGGAGTTTGCTTAGCCATTTGTTCCCTAACTTTGGATAGTTCTATATTGCTGCAGCTAGGCGATCTATTTCTACCGCTACCGTTTTGTGCTTCGGAATACCCCGAATTACCAGGGGTTCCTGGCCATCAACGATGATGCTGATAGTTCTACCCTTAGTGATTTGAACGTCTTTAATTTGAGTCAGGCTTAGTTCTCGGCGATTCTGGCCAAGTAGGCCAGAACGGTAAAGAACTCTTGTGGTTGTGACTTCTAGAAAAGTGCTTAGGTACTTCAACAGTGGCAAAAGCCAAAATAAAAAAGAAACAACCGCGCAAACAGACCAAAGAGTTATGTATTGCCACTGCTCCGCCAAGCGGCCAGCAAAAAAGGCCGCTGCAAAACAAACAACAAAAAGAACAAGGTTGGGCAAAAAAAGCTGCGACCCACGTGGGCGCAATTTTGCAATTCTTTGTTCGGCTATAAAACTCATCTAGTTAATTGTGACGCAGATGCACAATATCGCCTGCAGCGACAGCAACAACTTCTTTATCGCTAGCTGGCTGAACTATCAGCCGGCCAGTGTCATCAATGCCAATAGCATCACCAAGAAGCTGCTGCTCACCTGGCAAAATTACTCGAACCTTTTTATTTCCAGATCGGTAACTATCACTGACGCCAAGAGTGGAACAGCTAGACATCACTTCTTGGCGCAGACCGCATTTATTTGCGTCTCCGCCAGCAACCAACCAGGCTGAATAAAGGTTCTTCAAATTTTGCAAATAAGTAGCAAGAATTTGGTCAAGGCTGTCCTGAGTAGATCCCTCAACCTTTAGAGAAGTTGCCGTTTCGATTGGTAATTCAGACTTGGACTGCAAGACATTAAGGCCAGCGCCAACTACCACTGCGGTTGAATCAGCAATCAGCTCGCTTAGCACTCCAGATATTTTGCAGTCTTCAACCAATACGTCATTTGGCCACTTAAGCGAAACAGCTTTACCCGGCAGCAAAGCGCTGACGGTCTTAGTCATGGCAAGGCCAGTTAGCAACGGCAACCAAGAGAAATGGTTTGCGGCTACCCCCTCAGGCCTTAAGAGCACCGATACGAAAAGCGAACTGCCCTGAGGGGCAACCCAGTCTCTGCCAGACCTACCTTTACCGGCGGTTTGAAATCCGGCTACTAAGACCTGAAAATCGTTGGAAATAACGGCATTGGCAACCAAATCGGCATTGGTTGAGCCGGTTTCAGCTACAAAATTAAGGTTTGGGGCTATCTGCCTACTTAGCGGGAAATCCATGGTCTAAGGCTACTCTCTGTAGGTTTTGAACAGTGGATTTTGAGATTCGCAGTAGCAAACTGCCAAAGGAATGGCCCATTTCACTGGGTAAAGTGAAGTTCATGACCTTTGAGAACACCTTCACGCAGGCAATTCGCCTAAACCCAGACATTGCCACCACCAAGGGCAAGCTGGAGGATCTACGTCAGCGCTATCACGAAGCCGTGACAGCAGCCGGCGAGACTGCCATTGCTAAACAACATGCCAAAGGCAAGAACACTGCGCGCGAACGAATTGAGATGCTGCTTGACCCAGGTTCATTCGTAGAGATTGACGAGTACGTTCGTCACCGATCCACAGCTTTCGGAATGGACAAGAACCGCCCTTACGGTGATGCGGTTGTTACCGGTGTTGGCACTATTCACGGTCGTCAGGTTGCCCTGTTCTCTCAAGACTTCACAATTTTTGGTGGCTCTCTTGGCGAGGCTGCCGGAAACAAGATCATCAAAGTTATGGATCTTGCAATTGCAACCGGTGTGCCGATTATTGGAATTCTTGATTCGGGTGGTGCGCGAATTCAAGAAGGCGTAATTGCGCTTGGCAAGTACGGAGAAATTTTTAAGCGCAACACCATGGCCTCAGGTGTGATTCCACAGATTTCGTTAATCATGGGCCCAGCTGCCGGCGGTGCCGTTTACTCCCCGGCACTTACAGACTTTGTAATCATGGTTGATAAAACTTCAAACATGTTCGTAACTGGCCCTGATGTGATCAAGACGGTTACCGGTGAAGATGTGGGCATGGAAGAGCTTGGTGGTGCTCGCGCGCACAACGAGCGCTCTGGGGTTGCCCACTATCTGGCCGATGACGAAGCTGATGCAATTGACTATGCCAGATCACTGCTTAGCTATCTGCCCGAAAATAATCTTTCCGAAACAGTGCAGTACGCGCCAGAAGGTGAATTAGAAATCACCGATGCCGACGAAAAACTAAACACCATCATTCCTGACTCACCGAACCAGCCTTACGACATGAAGACTGTGATCGAGGGAATCGTTGATGGCCGAGAGTTTCTTGAGGTTCAACCGCTATTTGCTCCAAACATTTTGATTGGTTTTGCACGAGTTGATGGCCGCAGCGTTGGCATAGTTGCCAACCAGCCACAACAAATGGCCGGAACTCTAAACATTGAAGCGGGTGAAAAAGCTGCTCGCTTTGTGCGCTTCTGTGACGCATTCTCAATTCCAATTCTTACCTTGGTAGATGTTCCTGGATACCTACCGGGTACCGATCAAGAGTGGGCCGGAGTTATTCGCCGTGGTGCAAAACTTCTGTACGCATATGCAGAAGCAACTGTGCCTTTAGTGACAGTAATTACTCGCAAAGCTTATGGCGGTGCTTACATCGTGATGGGTTCAAAGCAGCTTGGCGCAGATATCAACCTTGCTTGGCCAACCGCCGAAATCGCAGTGATGGGTGGCCAAGGTGCGGTAAACATTTTGTTCCGCGATCAAATCAAGAAAGCCGAAGAAGCGGGAATGGACGTAGCGGCTGTGCGTGCAAAACTTGCCGCCGAATATACCTACAACGTGGCTTCGCCGTTCCTTGCTGCCGAGCGAGGTGAGCTAGACGGAATCATCGAACCTAGCGCAACCCGAATCTCAGTGATTAAGGCTCTTCGAGCACTTCGCACCAAGCGTTCAAACTTGCCGCCAAAGAAGCACGGAAACATTCCGCTTTAAAGCGGGGAAATCTGATGAAAGAAATTCAAGACTCACTAAAAGTTGTTGGCGGTTCACCAACAGCAGAGGAACTCGCTACTGTGATAGCCGTTCTAGAAGCAGCCCATGCTGAAGAAGAAGCAACCGCACCTGGATACGAAAGACCGCTTAAGTCTTCGTGGTCAAGAAACGTTGCCCAACTACGTCACCCTATTGTTCCGGGTGCCGGCCAATGGCGCGGTGCCTATAGATCTGGCTTGAACTAAGCCACCCAAACCGTTATCGAATGTCCCCCCAAGAGGGGACTAAGTTTAAGAACCTTTGATTCGCCCAAGCGCACATACTTAGAAAGAAGACTTGGTTCCACAGGGGAAGTGAACCAAGTTTGGGGTCAGATTTAAATCTGATGGGGACGAAAAGGCGGTTCGCAAGAACCGCTCTTTTCTTTTAACTGGCTAACTAAGTGCTGGGCTAAAACTTTAACCACAAGTCAGGTGAGGAAACCCCGGGCCGGCTGGCAACCAGGGTTGCTTTCCATTCTTCGCCTTGTGGTGAACGAAGCGTGATTCTGCCTTCTTGAACCTTCGAAATCGCGCTCACGATTTTCTCTAGCAAATTTGATTTTTCAATCAGGCTCAAATCTGCCAACCCGCCTTCATCCAAAACCACAACTTCTACCCCGCGGGCTCTGGCTGCACGGATGGCACCCTTTATTTCTTCAGACATAAAGTCTCTGCCACGAATTTCGTCTCGTAGTTCAGCCTCAAGCAGTCTTGCGTTCGACTTTTCAAAATCAGAAAGGCTTCCTTTGGATTCCCGAATTAGATTCAGCATGGGAAGCGCACCAGCCAGAGCTTTTTCTAGCCTGCTGCGTCTAACCTCACTTGCCACAGCATTAGCAATCTTTTGCTTTTCGTTTTCAAGAGCTTCCAATGTGAAGGCCATTGTGTCGCGATAAGCCTTAGCTAGACCAACCGATATAGCGTGGCCTGCAAAAACCAGCATGGTGGCTCCCAATAAACCAGCCTGAATTCCAATAATAATTCCACCCCAGTTAATCACTTGAAGAATCAATAGGCAGGTTCCAACCCAAGCAATTACCAACTGCTGCCTGACTGCAGTTGCTGCCATTAGGGTTGCGACGCCCATTACATACCAAGTCGAATACGGCGTTAGGTCTTCTGGCAATAGGTACGTGTCGACCAAGATAGGTATCAGCGCGGCTGCGGCCAAATTAATAATGGCTTGGGCGTTTGGCAACCTGACCCCACGGTAGAGCACGATGGTGGGAAGCACGGTACCCAAATAAAGCACTAGAGCGAAAATTGAATCAAATGGATCCGCAATTGTTGGAATTGTGGTGAACCCAAGCACAGCGTGAAACCCTGCAAACAAAACCCCAAGAAGCCCAACTACCCATCTAGGAATACGAATCACTTTGCACCCCACTCGATGATGACGTTGGTTCCTTTGCCAGGCTTGGAATCTATAAAAACTCTTCCACCAACAGATTTCATGCGCCCAATTATCGAAAGCTTGAGCCCAAGCCGGTTTTTAGGAATCCTTGATGGCCTGAAGCCGCGGCCATTATCTTTAACCACAATCTTTAATCCAGATTTTGAGCCCTTTAGATAAACAGCTCTTTCAACATTCTTGCCCGCATGCTGAATAGAATTTGAAAGCGCCTGAAGTGTTGACTCAGTAATAGCCGCCGCCACTTCACCCGGCACCGTGAAGTCATTTGGGCTTTCAATTTCAATTGCTATGGCTTCACCCTGCCTTCGGATCGCAAACTCAAGCGCGTCAAAAAGACTGCTGATTGAGATTGACTCACTGCTAGCCAAATCGCTTGCTGCAATTCGCAGTTTTGCTATAGCAGCCTTAGCTAGCAATTCAGCTTCTTTTTCTTGCTCTCCAGATTTGGCGCCTGCCGCCACAATCAAGGTAGTCAAAACAGAATCGTGGACCAATGCGTCTACGCGGTCAAGCTCGCGCACTATTGCGTCTGCCTTAGCTAGCTCAATTGCCGCTAATCCCGCCTGATGATTTGCCGCATCAACTTTGCTGGCCTCATAGCGCAACACCGCAACAAAAGAACAAACCACAGATGAAAACAGAAGCGTAAAAGTTGCATCTTTTGCGGCAATAATTGGGTCGACTGGGACCCCCAACTCCGAAACTTGAATGAGAAACCAGGCCACTGGAAGCGCTGCCAAAATAAAGACGGTCGCCACCACGGAAAATCCGCCAATGGCTGCGATTCCGGCAATTCCTACACCCCACCAGATCCAAGGCTGATCGCCAACATTTAACGATCCACCGTCTAGTTGCAGCCCCCAAGTTGCCAAACTTATGAAAGTCACAATCACGATTACTCGATAGGCAAGAATTGCCTCACCACTTAGCCAAACCGAAATGGTCATCCATGAGTAACTTGCTGCTAGGCAAATCCAGTTGAACCAAAACCAAAATTGATTTAACTCGTGTTGAATATTCTGCGCCAACCCAGTGCTAAGCATCTGAAAAGCAATGATTGGTGCGGTAACTGAGAAAACTCTGCCAAGCAAAAGGTTCACCCGCGCAAGAGCAAGAGTGCGATTTGCGCTCACTCTCTTCAGTGCCATGATTACAGCGAGCTCTCTTCGAGAATTCCGTCTTCGATTGCGCGAACCAAGAGGTCTGTCTTGGTAGATGCCGGGCGGCCTATGTTGGAGTACTTCACTCTCACTCGATCAATGTGCTCTTTGGCGGTTGAAACTTTGATATTTAGCTCGTTAGCAACTTGCTTCAAGGCAAAGCCTGAAGCATACAAACTAAGCACCTCACGTTCGCGCGGTGACAGGGCTGCTGTCTTGAATTCAGCGTCGCCATCAATTGCGGCCGTAGTCTGAAGATTATTTACATAAACCCCGTCGGCAACCAAGCGGATAGCATCACCTAGGTCTTGCATCGACTGAGCCTTTGGCACCAGTGTTGCAGCGCCTGCCTTTAGAGCTGCTCTAACCAAATTCTGTTTATCGGCAATACTGAAGACCACAACCTGAGCACCGGTCTTTATTAACTGGGTCACGTTCTCGGCAACAATCGAGCCATCTGCTAGGGAAAGATCCATGACGATTACGTCACATTTGATATTTGGGTTTTCCTCTAACAGTTGAGTGACAGAACCGGCCGATGCGCAAAATACAAATCCAAAGTCTGCACACGCCGCTTTGAAAGCAAAACGAATCGCATCGTGGTCATCAACGATGGCAACACAAATTGGTTGGTCTTTTGGTCTTAGTTCCATTAGTTAGCTCTTTCGCACCAAACTTGCCACCGCTTCTACGTGGTGAGTGTGTGGGAACAGGTCAAAGGCGCGCAACTTCTTGAGCTCGTAGCCCCCAGCAAGCAGCGGCTTTAGGTCTCGAGCAAGTGCAATAGGGTCACAGGCCACATAAACAATGTGTGCCGGCTGAATTGCAAGAAGTTGCTCAACAACTTTTGCACCTGCGCCGGCGCGCGGTGGATCAAGAATGATGGTTGAGTTCTTTGGGCTAACTGCCTTGCCACCCTTGTCTAGGTTGCCGACTCGTTCATTTAAGAATCGTTCAGTTGCCGAACAAACAGCCTTCACCTTAGGAAGATCGGCAAGGTTTAAAGTTGCATCATCGGTGGCAACTCTAAATGACTCAACCGATGTCATGCGTAGCTCTTTGCCAAACTTTGCCGCAACGGCGCCAGTGAATAAACCAACGCCACCGTAAAGATCTAGGTTGTCTGCTTCAAGATCAATTCCAGCAGCAGCAATCATCTCGTTTACGGCACCGGTAAGTACATCGGCTGCCTTTTTGTGAACCTGCCAGAAACCGCCACCGCTGATGCGGAAAGTTCGACCCGCGGCACGTTCGATTAGACGCTCGTCACCTTTTAGTTTTTTATCAATTTTCCACTGCACCTGGCCGGTGCTAGAAACCGCGAGTTCAATTTTGTGCACGTCTTGAAAATTCTTGTTCTGAAATTCCAACTCGCGAATTTCATCAACGGCCATAGGCAGATCGCGAACTTTAATTACTTCGTGACTGCGCTCTCGATAAGGACCAACTGTGCCTGCCTCATCAACATGCAGTTGCACACGAGTGCGGTAACCCAAACCATTCGCTTCGTCATCTCCGGGTGCGGCTTCAACCTCTGGGCGAAGCGCAATGCCCGCCATGCGTTGCAAGGCCTCTTCTAGAACATCGGCTTTAAGCTCTCGCTGACGAGCAAGTGAGATGTGACCAAATTCGGCACCACCGGCACCGCCAGGGCCTGCCTGCTTCCAGAAGTGCTTTACGCGGTCTGGTGAGGCTTCCAAAATTTCTGTTGGTTCCGCACGGCAGAATGAGCCGCCGCGGTCTTCGTAAACCAAGGCTCTTACCTTTTCACCAGGAAGAACGTGCGATACAAAAACCACGCGCCCATCGTGGCGGGCAACGAATACGCCGCCGTGGGCAACCTTCTCAATTTCAAGGGTTAGATTCTGGCCGACCCAGTTTGTAGTTTTGTTCACCTGACAAGTGTGCCAGAGTATCGGTGTGACTCGTTTAGTACTTGCATCAACTTCCCCCGCTCGTCTGGCTTTGCTTCGTGCTGGCGGAATTGAGCCCACCACCATTTCGCCGGGGGTTGACGAAGACGCCGTTGCTGCCCGCGCTGCCGAGTTGGGCTTGATTAAATCAACCGCAGACATGGTGCAGGTACTTGCCAAAGCAAAGGCCGAGGCAGTCCTAAGTCACCCCGATGCTTCCGGCGCCATTATTATTGGCTGCGATTCATCACTGGACTTTGATGGCAAATCTTTAGGTAAGCCTCACGAGCCAGAAGTGGCCAGAGCCCGCTGGCAGGCTATGCGTGGCCGAGCAGGAACACTATTTTCTGGCCACTGGGTAATTGATAACCGAAATCCGGTGGCGGGCCAACTGAGCCCTGCCAATGGCCGCGTTTCTAGCTCAATTGTGCACTTCGCCGACATAACCGATGCCGAGATTGATGCCTATGTGGCAACCGGTGAACCGCTGAAGGTTGCCGGAGCATTCACTATTGATGGCCTGGGTGGTGCATTTCTAAGATCAATCGAGGGCGATGCCCACACAGTAATTGGGCTAAGCCTGCCAACATTGCGTGATTTGGTGAACGGGCTTGGGGTGGATTACGTATCCATGTGGAATAAGTAGTCACAGAACTAGACCTTTTCACAACAGATTCCAGATTTTTTTGTGATTTTGGGCCAATAAATGGCCCTTTTTAGCCAATAGGCTTGTGAATTATGACTTCAAGCCCAAAAAAGATCACCAAAGTCCTTATTGCGAACCGCGGAGAAATTGCTGTTCGCATCGCAAGAGCGGCCAAGGATGCTGGAATTCTTTCCGTTGCGGTTTACGCCGATCAGGACCGCGATGCAATGCACGTGAAGCTGGCTGACGAGGCTTATGCACTGCACGGCACCACCGGGCCAGAAACCTATCTGGTAATTGAGAAGATCATGGGCATCGCCAAGAAATCTGGCGCCGACGCAGTTCACCCCGGTTATGGGTTCCTGGCTGAGAACGCAACTTTTGCTCAGGCTGTTATTGATGCGGGCCTAATTTGGATTGGCCCATCGCCTAAGGCCATCGAACAACTTGGCGACAAAGTATCTGCACGACACGTTGCCGAAAAGGCAGGCGCACCGCTAGCACCTGGAACTCTTGACCCAGTTTCTGGAGCTGCCGAAGTTTTGGATTTCGTAAAACAGTTTGGTTTGCCGGTCGCCATCAAAGCGGCATTTGGTGGCGGTGGCCGCGGAATCAAGGTTGCTTATAAAGAAGAAGAAGTTGCCGAACTATTTGAATCAGCAACTCGTGAGGCGATTGCGGCTTTTGGTCGCGGTGAATGTTTCGTAGAAAAGTATCTTGAGAAGCCACGTCACGTTGAGACCCAATGTCTTGCCGATGCCTACGGAAACGTAGTTGTTGTTTCTACCCGTGACTGCTCACTGCAGCGTCGTCACCAGAAACTTGTTGAAGAAGCCCCTGCACCGTTCCTAACCAAAGATCAGATTGATCGTCTTTACGCTTCGTCAAAAGCAATTTTGAAAGAAGTTGGCTACCAGGGCGCCGGAACTTGCGAATTCTTGGTTGCCCAAGACGGAACCATCTCATTTTTAGAAGTAAACACCCGACTTCAGGTTGAGCACCCGGTTTCTGAAGAGGTAACTGGCATAGACCTTGTGCGTGAGCAGTTCCGTTTGGCCGAAGGCGGAGTACTTGATTATGACGATCCTGTTATTAAGGGTCACTCATTTGAGTTCCGCATTAACGGTGAAGATGCTGGCCGTAACTTTATGCCAGCCCCCGGACCAGTACACGTTTTCAAAGCTCCTTCAGGGCCTGGTGTTCGCGTAGATACCGGTGTTGAGTCTGGCGATGTAATCTCTGGCTCGTTCGATTCAATGGTTGCAAAACTTATCGTGACCGGTGCAACTCGCGAAGAGGCGCTAGCTCGTTCACGACGTGCCTTAGCCGAAATGGAAGTAGCCGGCCTTCCAACTGTGCTTCCTTTCCACCGCAAGATCGTTAACGACCCAGCTTTTATTGGCGATGTTGCGGCAAACAAGTTTGGAATTTACACCCGATGGATTGAAACCGAATGGGTTAACGACATTCCAGCCTGGAGCGGCGTTGCCGAAACCGGCGAAGAACCTGCCGAGCGCAACAACGTGGTTGTTGAAGTAGATGGTAAGCGCATTGAGGTTTCACTGCCTAAGCGCCTGTTGGGTACAACCGCGGCAAGCGGTGTTCCTGCTGGCCATGCACCAAAGCGCAAGAGCCACTCGCACGCTACTGCCGGCGGCGGCAGTGGAAACACCATCAAGGCACCAATGCAATCTACCGTCGTTAAAATTGCGGTTGCCGTTGGCGAGACAATTCAAGAAGGCGATCTAGTGGTGGTGCTTGAAGCCATGAAGATGGAGCAGCCAATAAACGCGCACAAGGCGGGAAAAATTAAATCGGTTAGTGCTGTGGTAGGCACAACCGTTCCAGCTGGAACCGTGCTGCTAGAAATCGAAGACTAGTTACACGTTAGGTTTGTGCAGGGCACGAGCCGCGTTGCTAATGGTTTCGCTTAGCGATGGGTACACGGTAAAGGTGCGGGCCAGCTCATCGGCTGTCAAGCGGTTTTCAATTGCAATTGCAATTGAGTAGATCAAGTCAGATGCACGTGGGGCAACGATAACGCCACCAATAACGGTTCCACCGGTTGAACAAATCAACTTTATGAAACCAACGTCAATGCCTTGCATCTTGGCGCGAGGGTTTGCGTTTAGATCAATCTTTTCAACGTAGCCGTTTACCTTGCCATCTTTGATGTCTTGTTCCATCCAACCAACAGAGGCGATTTCTGGAGCAGTGAAAACGTTCGAAGCAACATTTCGCACCTCAGTTGGAGTTGCAACATCTCCCATGGTGTGGAACACAGCGGTTCGGCCCTGCATAGCGCTTACTGAAGCAAGCGGCAAAAAGGTACTACAGTCGCCAACCGCGTAGACGTTTGCACGTGAAGTACGAGCCACCTTGTTCACCTGAACATGGCCTGACTCGGTAAGAATCACTCCGGCTTCTTCAAGACCAAGACCGGCGGTGTTTGGAATTGAACCAACCGCCATCAAACAGTGTGAGCCCTTTAGAACCGAACCATCGGCAAGAGTTACCTCTACCCCATCACCAGTGTTCACAACTTTTTCTGCACGAGTTTTGTTCATCACATTAATTCCGTTTTTACGGAAAACATGCTCAAGAAGTTGAGCCGCATCGGCGTCGTTTCCCGGCAGAACTGTGTCACGACTTGAAACCAAAGTTACCTGACACCCCAAAGCTCGATATGCAGAGGCAAACTCGGCACCGGTAACACCGGAACCAACCACAATCATGTGCTCTGGAAGTTCATCTAGGTTGTAGAGCTGAGTCCAGGTAAGAATTCTTTTGCCGTCTGGTTTTGCAGTATCAAGCTGACGCGGGTGACCCCCCACGGCAACAATGATTGTCTTGGCCTCTAAGCGTTCAGGCTTTCCGTCTTCAATTGCGTCTACAACCACGTGGTGGTTTCCATCAAGGCGCCCCATGCCGTCAATAACTCGAACACCGGCTTGCACCAACTGCTCTTGCATGTCTTCAGATTGAGTGTGGGCAAGGTTCAAAAGTCTTTGGTTAACCAATCCAAGGTCAATCTCGGTTTTTGGATTAACCTTTTTGCCGTCAATAGAGAAGTACACACCAAGGCTCTCTGCATGGGCAACGCGCTGGGCCGCCTCAGCGGTAGCAATCAAAGTCTTAGAAGGCACAACGTCGGTGAGCACTGCAGCCCCGCCAACACCTGAGCGTTCAATAAGTGTGACTTCGGCGCCAAGCTGAACGCCGGCCAATGCCGCCTCGTAGCCGCCAGGGCCACCGCCAATAATGACGATGTGGTGTTTTTTGATTTCTTTATCGCTCACTTACCCCATTCTGCCAGTCGTAGACTCGAACCATGAACAACCCACTAGATGATTCAGCGGCGAATCCCTTTGAGATAGCCAAACAGGCAGCTACAACAATTGCTCAACTAACCGGCGTTGCCAAGCACGACATAGCCCTAACTTTGGGTTCCGGTTGGGCAAAAGCCGCCGATTTGATTGGCGAAACTGTGGCAACCGTAGAAGCCAAAGAAATTATTGGCTTCTCAGCACCCGCAGTTCAAGGTCACGTGGCAACCATTCGTTCAATCAAGCTTCCTAGCGGAAAGCACGCTCTGGTTCTAGGCGCACGCACCCACTATTACGAAGGTCATGGGGTTCGCAGAGTTGCTCACGGTGTAAGAACGGCGGCGGCGGCCGGTGTGAAAACCATGATTCTTACCAACGGTGCCGGCGGCATAAAAGAAACATGGAAGCCGGGTTCACCAGTTCTAATTAGCGATCACATTAACCTAACCGCCGACAGCCCACTTGAGGGTGCAACCTTCATTGACCTAACCGATTTGTATTCAAAGCGCCTGCGTGAGTTGGCGCGCACAGTGGATTCAGATCTTGACGAAGGTGTTTACTGCCAGTTCCGCGGCCCACACTATGAGACACCTGCAGAGGTTCAAATGGCTAAACATATTGGCGGGCACATTGTTGGTATGTCAACGGCTCTTGAAGCAATTGCAGCTCGTGAAGCAGGAATGGAAATTCTTGGGCTCTCACTAATTACCAACTTGGCTGCCGGTATTCAAAAAGAACCGCTGAGTCACGCCGAGGTTTTGCAAGCAGGAAAAGACGCCGAATCTCGCATCAGTGAGTTGCTGGCGCAGATTGTGGCAAAACTTTAATCATGAATTTGCAACAAGATGAGCTATTAGCCAGAGCCAATGCATGGGCGGCTCAGGACCCTGATTTAGAAACTAAGAATGAGCTGCTTGAACTAATCGAACTCAAAGACGTGGCAGCCATCGCAGATCGAATGGGCAGCCGTTTAGATTTTGGCACTGCAGGGCTGCGCGGTGAGCTTGGTGCCGGGCCCAACAGAATGAACCGAGTTCTGGTTGGTCAAGCTGCTGCCGGTATTCGTGACTACGTGCTTGAACATTTCAGCGATTCGCCATCAGTGGTGATTGGATTTGATGGTCGCATCAATAGTGAAATTTTCGCCAAAGATTCGGCCGCGATTTTTGCCGCAGCCGGTATTCGCACCATGCTGTTTGACGGCGTGGTGCCAACCCCCGTTTTAGCTTTCGCAGGCAAAAATCTAGGTACCTCGGCGGCAATTATGGTTACTGCCTCACACAACCCACCGCGCGACAACGGCTACAAGGTTTACCTTGGAGGCAGTAACGGGGGCTCACAAATTATTTCACCCACCGATAAAGAAATTGCCGCAAAGATTCGCACAATTGCCGAAACTCAAACTTTTGATTCCATAGCAAAAAGCGCCGATTACAAGATCATCGGTGACGAGATGCGTAATGCCTACGTGAAAGAAACAGCAAGCCTCACCGGTGAAATAAAGAATGGCAAATCACTAAAGATTGTCTACACCGCAATGCACGGTGTTGGCTGGCACGTGGTTGAGAAACTGTTTGCCGCCGTTGGACTGGCTAGGCCAATCACAGTTGACTCCCAGTTGCTTCCCGATGGAAATTTTCCAACGGTAGCTTTTCCAAACCCTGAAGAACCTGGGGCTATGGACTTAAGTTTTGCCAAGGCCCGGGAGGTTGGTGCAGATTTGATTTTGGCTAATGACCCAGATGCTGATCGTCTTGCCGTTGGTATTCCAGACCAATCGGTGAGCACTGGCTGGCGCAGGCTCACCGGCGACGAGATTGGCCTAATCTTGGGTGACCAAATTGCAAGGCGGCAAGTAGCGCAAGGCAAAACCGGAACACTTGCCTGCTCTATTGTTTCTAGCTCTGTGCTTAGTCAAGTGGCCAAACACTTTGGCCTGGCATACCAAGAGACGCTGACCGGCTTTAAGTGGATCTCTAAGGTTGAAAACTTGGCCTTCGGGTTCGAAGAGGCGCTTGGCTACTGCGTTGACCCAAGCCGCACACCAGACAAAGATGGAATCTCAGCAGCACTGCTAATTGCCGAGCTGGCAACCGGCTTAGCCCTTGAGAACAAGACTCTGGAAAGCCACTTGGCAGAACTTGGTGAACTTTACGGCCACTATGCCACTGGCCAAATTTCAATCAGAGTTACCGATGTATCGGTGATTTCAAATTTGATGAGCAACCTCAGAAACCAACCGCCATCACAAATCAGCGGAGTTGATGCCAAGTTCACTGATCTCAATGTGGCAACTGCGCAACTTGGTGCCACCGATGGGCTGAGATTTGACTTGGCTGACGGCCGAAGGGTTATTGTTCGACCATCTGGAACAGAACCTAAATTAAAGTGCTACCTGCAAGCTGTGGGCAATTCAAAACAGCAGGCTACCGAGTCTTTGACTTCTTTGAATGAAGCAATGCAGGAACTTCTAAAGTAAATATTTTTTAGAGAAGTGACGCGCTTAGTTTTTTGGTGAGCTCTTCTAAGTCAAAGAAGTGATCAATTGTGATGACCTCTGAAGGCAACCCGGTAAGCAACTGAGCCAAATCTGGTGTGGTCAAAATTACCTGAGCATCACGCGATTCGCGCGCGGTCTTCATATCGGTGGCCTCGACTGTGGCTTCAATACCCAGTTGAGCTAAAACCTTTTCGGCGTTCATCTTTAGCAGTACTGATGTGCCTATGCCCATGCCACAAACCGCGATTATCTTCATGAGTCCATTCTGCCTTGCAGATCTAGAACAAATCGCGAATGTGTTCGGTATCTACTGCATTTAACAGGGAATTAACAGTAGGTTCATCGCTGAGCAAGGCCGATAGCTCGGCAAGTAACTCAATGTGTGAATCGTGATCAACAGCGCAGAGCCCAATAACCATGCGAACCGGGTCGTTTGCCAAGTTTTGAAATTCAATAGGTTCAGCGAGTGTGATCAAACTTAATCCAGTTGACATCACAGCTTCAGATGGCTTCGAATGAGCCAGGGCGATTCCCGGTGCAATTACAAAATACGGCCCGTGAGTTTCAAGAACCTCAACCATTTCACTTACGTACTGTGGCGTAGCACGGCCACTGGCAACCAACAAATCACCCGATAGCTCAACCGCATGCTCACGATCTAATGCAACCGCAGCAACGCGAATTGAATGCTCTGCAAATGCCTCAGCAAGTTTGGCGAAGGCCATGGCTACTTTCCAAAGTTGCGCGCCAACTCAAAGCCGTCGTTGATCATCTCAATTAGTTCTTCACGATCATCGATTGCCTGGAATGCACCCTCGGCGGCATTCATCTGAAAGATCTCAAGGTCATCAAGGTTGTAACCAAAAGTGTCTACCAGCAGTTCCATTTCGCGGGTAAGCGAGGTTCCGCTCATTAGGCGGTTATCGGTGTTTACGGTCACCTTGAAGCCAAGGTCGTAAAGAATGTCAAATGGGTGGTCTGCCATTGTTTCACCAAGCAAGGAAATTGCACCGGTCTGAAGGTTTGAAGAAGGCGAAGTCTCAAGCACAATGCCGCGATCGTGAACCCACTCGGCAACCGGACCAAGCACTACCAAATCTGTTTCGCCATCGGTGCGGCTAAACATGATGTCTTCGACTATTCGAACACCGTGACCAAGGCGAAGCGCACGACCAGAAACAATGGCGTCTTTGATGCTCTCTATTCCATCGGCTTCACCGGCGTGAACGGTAACCGGGAAAAGCTCGTTAGCCAGGTAATCAAAAGCAACCTTGTGGCGGCTAGGCAAGAAACCCTTCTCGGCTCCGGCGATGTCAAAACCAACTACCCCATTGTTGCGGTGCCTAACAGCAAGCTCGGCAATCTCAAGGCCGCGGTCTGCATGGCGCATGGCGGTAACCAACTGACCAGTGCGAATAAAACCACCTTGGCCCTCAACTAGCTGCATGCCTTCTTCAAGACCATCTTGAACAGCCTCCACGGTCTCATCAAGCGTCAATCCGCGAGTTAGGTGCTGCTCTGGTGCCCAGCGAATCTCACCGTAGATAACTCCGTCATTTGCAAGGTCAAGAACAAATTCTCTGGCTACGCGAGTTAGGTGCTCGCGAGTTTGCATTACTGCTGTGGTGATGTCAAAAGTTTTTAGGTATTCAACCAGCGACCCGCTGTCGGCAGACTTTTCAAACCACTTGCGCAAATCTTTAGCGTTATCGGCCGGTAGAGCAAAATCAATTTCAGCAGCCATCTCAACGATGCTCTGCGGGCGTAAGCCGCCGTCTAGGTGATCGTGAAGTGAAATTTTAGGCAACGAGCGGATGTCGAAGTTTGCCATTGTGTTGCCTCTTTCGTTTTGGCCTTAGCCGTTAATGCGCTCCAAGACTATTTTTCGAGTTGGAGCAGAAGTTTCAATCTTAAACGAACCCTGCAATGCTTCGAGTGCACGCTCAAAACGGGCCGGTTCATCGGTGTGCAAGGTCATAAGTGGGGCTCCTGCTTCCACATTGTCGCCCAATTGCGCATGCAAAGTGATTCCAGCACCAAACTGCACGTCATCTTCTTTGCGTGCGCGGCCGGCACCTAAGCGCCATGAAGCGGTGCCCACCTGCAACGCGTCAAGCTCACTTAGAAAGCCCGATGCCGTTGCGGTTACTACGTGATGCTCTTTAGCTTCGGGCAAAGCGGCATCTGGATCGCCACCCTGAGCAGAAATCATCTGGCGCCATTTGTCCATTGCTCGGCCGTCTTTCAATGCGGCCGCAACATCAACATCAGGCTTACCGGCCAGGCGCAGCATTTCACGGGCAAGCTCCATGGTGATTTCAACAACATCTGCCGGGCCACCGCCTGCTAGAACCTCTAGAGATTCTTTTACCTCAAGCGCATTGCCAATTTCAAGACCAAGCGGAGTTGACATATCAGTTAGTAGCGCAGAGGTATTTACCCCAGCGTCTTGACCAAGTTGAACCATCACGGTGGCTAGTTCTCTGGCACGTTCAATGTTTTTCATAAATGCACCGGAGCCAACTTTTACATCAAGCACAAGTGATTGGGTTCCTTCGGCAATTTTCTTAGACATAATCGACGACGCGATCAGAGGAATTGCCTCGACTGTTCCGGTAACATCGCGCAGACTGTAAAGCTTGCGATCGGCAGGGGCAAGACCTGAACCTGCAGCACAGATCACCGCGCCTATTTCAGCTAGCTGCTGATGAAATTCTTCGTTCGAAATCTGCGCACGCCACCCAGGAATAGATTCAAGTTTGTCTAAGGTTCCACCCGTGTGGCCCAGGCCACGACCCGAAAGCTGCGGAACGGCAACTCCAAATACTGCAACCAGCGGGGCAAGCGGCAAAGTGATTTTGTCACCAACTCCACCGGTTGAGTGCTTGTCGGCGGTTGGCATTCCAAGGCCGTCATAATTCAGACGCTCACCGGATGCAATCATGGCCAAAGTGAGGTCCTTAATCTCTCGGCGACTCATTCCGTTTAGCAATATAGCCATCGCCATAGCCGACATCTGTTCGTCAGCCACTGCCCCACTGGTGTAGTTAGCAATCAACCAATTAATTTGCTCAGTGGTTAGCTCACCCTTATCGCGTTTGGCGATGATTAGTTCTGGGGCAGAAAATTCTGACATGTATTCTTTCTTGCGCTTAGAGAGCGCGCTCTTCTAAATCTCGAGGGCCAAACGCATCTGGAATGACTTCATCAATTGTTTTGAACCCCGATACCGTTTCGAGCACCATACCTTTTGCAGAGTGCTCGAATAGCAATTGACGGCAGCGACCACAAGGCATCAAGATATTGCCGTGACCATCTACGCAGGTAAAGGCAATTAGTTTGGCCGGGCCGTTCGAACCGCTTGACATTGCCAACTCGCTTACCAAAGTGCACTCCGCACAAAGCGTTAATCCGTAAGAAGCATTCTCAACATTGCAGCCTGACACAATTCGTCCGTCATCTGTTAGCGCAGCTGCACCAACGGGAAACTTTGAATAAGGAACATAGGCCTTCTTCATTGCTGCAGCGGCAGCGTCTCGCAATTCGCTCCAGTTAATCGCCGAGTTCTCAGAATTCACTGCTTGCCTAACTCTTTATATAAGGTTTACCCGTTGCTGCTGGGCCGGTAACTTTACCCACCAGCCCTGCAACCGCAACGATTGTCAATGCGTAAGGAAGCATCAACAAGAACTGGCTTGGAACATCTGAACCAATAATGCTGAGCACAGACTGCAGGTTTTGCGCAAAACCAAACATCAAAGCGGCCAAAGTTGCCAGCAGCGGATTCCAACGGCCAAAGATAAGCGCGGCCAAGGCAATGTAACCGGCACCAGATGTCATTTCCTTGCTAAAGGATCCAACGGCACCCAATGTGAAGAATGCTCCACCCAAACCAGCCAAAGCACCACCAAGCATCACGCTGATGTATCGGGTGCGATAGACCTTGATGCCAACGGTGTCAGCAGCCTTTGGATACTCGCCAACAGCGCGAAGGCGAAGGCCCCAACGAGTTTTGAAGAGCGCAACATAAACAACTGCAACGGCTGCATACATTAGATAAACGATGAGGGTCTGCGAAAACAAGAGCGGCCCAATAATAGGAATCTGCGAGAGCAACGGGATATCAATTTGGCTGAATCGTTCTGGCTGGTTTAGCGCAATCAGATCGCGCGCCATAACGGTTGAATAAAAGAAGCTGGTCAAGCCAATTACCAAAACGTTCACAACCACACCAACAATGATTTGATCAACCACGTACTTGATGCTGAACACAGCCAAAATACCGGCCACCAGGGCTCCACTTATTGCAGCGGCAATCAAGCCAATAGTTAAGCTGTGAGTAATTGACGTGATTAGTGCCGATGCGAAAGCACCTGCAAGAAGCTGGCCTTCAATTGCAATATTTACAACACCAACCCGCTCAGAAAGAACACCGGCTAGGGCTCCAAAAATTAGCGGCACGGCAAGAGCCAGCGAGCCTTGAAGGGTTGTAGTAACTGGAAACATGTGCCCAGCAAAAAGCACAACCAAAACCTGCTGAACTAGCGCAAATGCAAGAAACGCAGTTAGCCATAGCGGGGTTTTCTTGCGCTGCATGGCAAACCACCAAGAAAAACCGGTGACCAATAACGCAATTGCAAAGATAACCCCTGAGGCACCGGCCACTGGAATTTCAAAGTCAGGAATTGCAAATAGCTCTTTGCCGGCATTGAAGCTAAAAAGCGTTGTACCTTCTGGAGCGGTAAGTGAAATCCACAGGCTGATCAAAGTGAAAACGCTGAACGCAATTGGTGCTTTGAATGAACGTTTCATTATGCAGCCACCGCCTTTTTGGCTCCGCGAGACAACCCAAACATGAACCGCACCAGCGGTGGTGCAGCAATAAATAGCACAACTAGAGACTGAACAATAAGCACAATATCAATTGGCACCTTTTGATTAGCCTGCATGATTACCGCACCGGCACGAAGCGCACCAAACAAAATGCCCGCTGCCAACACGCCTACTGGTTTTGAACGGCCAAGAAGCGCAACTGTAATTGCATCGAATCCAAAGCTGGCGGCAACGCTAGGAGTCAAGAATTTCTCGGCTCCAAGCACCTGAGAGGTACCAGCTAAACCGGCTAAGGCACCTGAGATTGCCATAACCAAAACGTAGCTCAAACCGATATTGATACCAGCCACTTTGGAAGCGCTTGGGTTATGACCAAGGGCACGAAACTGGAAACCGATTGATGAACGGTTTAGTAGCCACCAAACCGTGGCCACCATTGCCAACATTACAAAGAATGATGCGTTGATCCGGAAGCTGTCACCCATAAAGCGCCAGTACTTTGCACTTTCTACAATTTCAGGAGAAATTGGATTGGTGGCTCCGGGAGCTTGAAATAGCGGAGTGGTTAATACGTAGAACAAAAGCAATCCGGCAATGTAGTTCAACATAATTGTGACGATTACTTCGTTGGCTCCGGTTGCGGCCTTCAGAAAACCAACGAAGCCACCAAATGCAGCCGAAGCCAAAACGCCAGCAAATACAGCTAGCGGTAAATGAATAAAGGCCGGTAGGTCAAAAGAGAAGCCAACCCAGGCAGCGCCCATAGCACCAAAAATAATCTGACCGGTCCCACCAATGTTGAATAGGCCTGAACGGAATGCAACCGCCATGCCAAGACCAGCCAAGGTAATTGGGGTGGCATACGAAAGTGTCTCTGTAAGCGGCTTAATCATGCCGATTGTGTCTATAGCTTTGTAGTTGAAGATTGAACCGCGAAACAGCGCGTCATAGGCACCAATCACCGAATTCCAAACCGCTAAGAAGAAATCACCGGGTCTGGCGAATAGGTACCCAGCAGCGGTCTGCACGCTCTCGTTTGCAAGAGCAATCAAAATACCGCCGATGACAAACGAGGCCAAAACCGCAAGAACTGTGACCAGCGAGCTTGGGCTGAAAATCTGTTTTATTAGATCCGTTTTTAGCACTTTGTTCATGCGCTGATACCTGCCATCATCTGACCCAAAACTGAACGTGACGTATTTGACGGCACCACACCTACTACCTTGCCCCGATACATAACTGCAATGCGGTCACCCAACTGAGTTGCCTCATCTAGCTCTGTAGCAACAATCAAAACTGGAATTCCCGAATCTCTGGTGGCAACAATTTGTTCGTGCACGAATTCAATTGAGCCAACGTCAAGACCGCGTGTTGGTTGAGAGGCAACCAATAAACGCAGCTCACGAGATAGCTCGCGGGCAAGCACAACCTTTTGCTGGTTACCCCCTGAAAGTTGAGACGCAGTGGAATCAATACCCTGAGCGCGAATGTCAAACTGTTGCAGTTTTTCTTGAGCAAACTTTTTCAAAAAGCCCAATTGCAGGCTGATGCCCTTGGCAAATGGCTTTCGGTCGCTGCGATCCAACATTAGATTCTCGGCAATCGTAAACTCGGCAACTAGTCCGTCTTCGGTTCGGTCTTCTGGCACGAATCCCACACCAAGATCTAGAACCTGCTTAACGTTTTTGCCGATCAATTCTTTGCCATCAAGTTCAATTGACCCAGATGTCTTACCATGCATGCCAATGATTGCCTCAGTTAGCTCGGTTTGGCCATTTCCTTGCACCCCGGCAATCACAAGAATCTCACCTTCGTGAATTTCAAGATTCACATCGTCAAGCACCTTGCTGCCTACGTGGTTCCATGCCGAAAGATTTGTGATCTTAAACGTTGCCTTGCCGGGTTTTGCAACGGCCTTCTCAACATCCAAATCAACCGCACGTCCAACCATCATTGAGGCAAGCTCATTTGCAGAGGACTTAGGGCTGGCCTCGCCAACAATTTTGCCAAGGCGAATCACCGTAATTTTGTCAGCAACTTCTTTTACCTCACGAAGCTTGTGAGTAATGAAAACGATTGCTTTGCCTTCACTGCGCAACTGTTTCATAATTGCCATAAGTTCATCGGTCTCTTGCGGGGTAAGCACGGCAGTTGGTTCGTCAAAAATCAAAACCTGCGCGTCACCCATTAGCGCCTTGATGATTTCAACACGCTGCTGAACGCCAACCGGAAGCTCGCCCACGATTGCGTCTGGGTCAACTTCAAATCCAAATCGATCAGAAATTTCACGAACCTGTTTGCGTGCAGTTTCCAAATCTAGAATTCCACCAAATTTAGTTGGCTCGTGGCCAAGAATTACATTCTCGGCAACTGTGAAAACTGGAATCAACATGAAGTGTTGATGCACCATGCCAATGCCCGCGGCCATTGCATCACCCGGGCCGGCAAATTGAACTACTTTGTCATCGAGAAGAATTTCGCCGCCATCTGCTTGGTATAGGCCGTAAAGCACATTCATCAAGGTTGACTTGCCTGCGCCGTTTTCACCCAGCAGGCAGTGAATTTGACCCGGTTCTGCAACCAGGTTCACATTGTCGTTAGCAGTCATGGCGCCAAAGCGCTTGGTGATGCCTCGGAGTTCCAGCTTCATCGCTATTTCCCGTTTCGTATCTGCGTTATTTCCGCGTGGCAATCAGTCTAACTTGGCAAAAATGACTGCAATTACCGCTATCAAATGAAAAAAATTGGGGGCCGATTTCTCGGCCCCCAATTTTTTATCAACTATTTTTAGTAGCCAGACTTTACGTCAATTGCACCAGAAATGATGTCTGCTTCTAGAGCAGCAACTTCGTCGGCAATGCCTGCGCCCCACTTAGCGTCGTGCTCTGGTGAGATGCCAACACCCTTGTTAGAAAGAGTTCCAACGTAGAAGTCTTCGCCACCGGTGAAGGTGCCCTCAAGGCCAGCCTTGATGGTTTCGAAGATAGCAACGCTCATGTTCTTCTGAACTGAGGTCAAGATAAGTGACTTGAACTCGTCGAACTTAGGAGCCTTGTACCAGTCGGTGTCTACACCAATAACGTAAACGCCTTCAGCCTCAAGAGCTGCCTGACCTGAACCTGCACCAACCGGACCAGCAACAGGCATGATCACGTCAGCGCCCTGCTTGATGAAGTTAGCTGAAACAGTCTTGCCCTTTGCAACGTCTGAGAAGTCACCGGTCATGGTCCACTTTGACTGGTCGTTTCCGTCAGTTCCTAGAACCTTAACCTTGGTGCCCTTGACTTCGTTGTAGTAAGCAACACCCTGCTTGAAGCCATCCATGAAGATGGTTACAGATGGGTAAGGAGCTCCACCGAATGTAGCGACCTTGCCGGTCTTTGAAGTACCAGCTGCTACGTAACCTGCAAGGAATGCAGCTTCTGCAGTGTCAAACAAAAGTGGCTTTACGTTTGAAACGTACTTAGGGCTGAAGTCAGCGTTGGTTAGGTTTGTGTCAACCGGTGCGAAGTTAACTGAAGGGTTTGCTGCTGATGCAACGTCTGTTGCAGCTGCAAGAGCAAAACCAACAGGAACCACAATGTTGCAACCTTCGGCAACCATTGCGTCAACGTTTGGCTGGTAGTCGGTACCTGATGCTGACTGCGCTTCAGCTGACTGAACGCCAAGAACAGCAATAGCTTCCTTTAGACCGTTGTATGCCTCTTCGTTGAATGAGCCGTCGTCAAAACCGCCCTCATCAGAGACCATACAAGCCTTGTAGTCAACTGGAGTAGCAGTTGGCTCAGCTGGAGCTGAAGCACAACCTGCAAGAGTTAGACCTGCAACAGATGCAAGTGCAAGACCCTTAAGAATGTTCTTATTCAATTAGATTCCTCCTGGAATAACGACGAATGGCTCTCACGCGTCGTTGCCCTTTCAGCCTATCTGGCTGGCCGCAGGCAAAATGACGACAACCGCTCGTTTAGAAAAAGTTAATCGAGTCGCAACATAAACGTGATTGTGCAAACGTTTACAGCACGTCTGAGTGCCCGGTTGCTTTCAGCGCATCAACCAGGCTCTTCACACGTTGCGCGTGTTCCTTGGTGGTTACCAAAAGAGCATCTGGGGTATCCACCACAATGATGTCTTCAACACCGATAAGCGCGATCAGGCGATCGGTGTCTGAAACCAAAATTCCGCTGGAACTATCGGCCAACACCTTGGCGTTGCCAAGCACTGCCAAATTGCCGCGACGGCCCTGAGACTGCAGTTCGGCGATCGCAGCAAAATCACCCACGTCGTGCCAAGAGAAACTGGCTGGAATTACCGCAACCAGGCCAGCGGCAGCGGCCGGTTCGGCAACCGAGTAATCGATAGCGACTTTTTTTAGCCCCGGCCAAATTCTTTCAATTGCGACCTTGCGGTTATCGGTGTCCCAGGCGGCTGCCAATTCCATAATTGAAGAATGCAGCACCGGCTCTGATTTGGCCAATTGCTCTAGCAAAAGCTTGGCTGGCGCGATGAACATGCCGGCGTTCCACAGGTATTGCCCAGAGTCAACATATTTTCGAGCCTTGGCGATATTTGGCTTTTCAACAAACTTGATGACATCTCGAGCCTCGGGAGCTCCATCGATATTCAAAACCTCACCAGATTTGATGTAGCCGAAACCCACCGATGGCTCGGTTGGCTCAATTCCAATGGTCACAATCTTGCCGGTTGCGGCCACCAAAATGGCCTCGCGCACGGTCTTGTGGAACTGGTCTTCTTCGGTTATCACGTGATCGGCGGCAAATGACCCAACAATCACGTCTGGTTCACGCTGCATCAATATGGCTGCGGCGAGCGCGATAGCTGCCGTTGAGTCTTTAGGTGAAAGTTCCAGCACGAGGTTATCGGTGCTTAGGTCTTCAATCTGCTCCAGTACGGCTGACTTGTGAACCTTGCCGGTCACTACCAGGATGCGCTCTTTGCCATTGATAGGGGTTAGGCGATCCCAGGTGTCTTGCAGCAGGGTCTGCCCGGAACCGGTTAGGTCGTGCAGAAACTTTGGAGCCGAGGCACGCGAAAGTGGCCAAAGTCTGCTTCCGATGCCGCCGGCAGGAATAATGCTGAAGAAACGATCCAGTGGATCTCGCTGAGTAGTCATAACTAATAAAAACCTTAGCTCAATGCCTCTATATGGGCGAGGGCGGGGTTTTTACGGGATTAGACTAGTAGTGATTTTTGACTCAAAGTTGATCAAGGAGGATGGCCTTTGCCAACCATGCCAGCAGGTACTTTATACCGCGGAAAAGTAGGAATGTGGTCGTGGGTTCTGCACCGAATTACCGGTGTTGCAATCTTCTTCTTCCTTCTAGTGCACGTTCTAGACACTGCCCTAGTGCGACTAAGCCCAGAGGCCTATAACGCTGTAATCAACACCTACAAGACTCCTCTTATTGGAGTTGCAGAGCTGGGTCTGGTTGCGGCCATTCTCTATCACGCACTCAACGGCCTTCGAATAATTGCAATTGATTTCTGGCGCAAGGGCGTGAAGTACCAGAACGTGATGTTCTGGGTAGTCGTGGCAATTGCCTTCGCAGTCTTCATTGCGTTTGCACCCCGCCACCTAATGCACGTATTCGGTTAAGGAGAAGCGAAATGTCAGTAGTTATCGAACAGCCTCGCTCACCTCGCAGCCGCAACCAAGCCAACTTGGAAAAGTATGGCTGGATGTACATGCGCGTATCGGGTGTGCTTCTTGTAATTCTTATTTTTGGTCACCTGTTTGTGAACCTTTACCTAGGTGAAGGCATCAAGGCCATTGATTTTGCTTTCGTTGGCGGAAAGTGGTCTGACCCGTTCTGGCAAGTATGGGATCTAGCAATGCTTTGGCTAGCCATGATTCACGGCACTAACGGAATGCGCACACTGGTAAACGACTACGCATCTAAAGAAGGCGTTCGCAAGGCGTTGGTCTGGTCACTTTGGGGAATTTGTGCAGTGCTCGTGACACTTGGAACTCTTGTGGTCTTTACTTTTGACCCATGTCCTGCAGGTGCACTGCCTGAGCTATTGCCTTCGTTCTGCCCAGCTTCATAAAACATTTGCTTTACCGATAAAAGGAATAAACATAAATTGAGTAAGCCAAAGGTTCATCACTACGAGTACGACGTTGTAATCGTTGGTGCGGGTGGCGCGGGTATGCGCGCGGCTATTGAAGCCGGACCACACGCAAAGACCGCAGTAATTTCAAAGCTGTTTCCAACTCGTTCGCACACCGGTGCGGCGCAGGGCGGTATGGCCGCAGCGCTTGGCAACGTTGAAGAAGACAGCTGGGAATGGCACACCTTCGACACCGTTAAGGGTGGCGACTACCTAGTTGACCAAGATGCGGCAGAAATTCTTGCCAAGGAATCTGTGCAGGCAGTTATTGACCTAGAAAACATGGGTCTTCCTTTCAACCGCACACCAGACGGCAAGATTGACCAGCGCCGATTCGGTGGCCACACTCGTGACCACGGTAAGGCACCTGTTCGTCGTTCTTGCTACGCGGCTGACCGCACCGGTCACATGATTCTGCAGACCCTGTACCAGAACTGCGTAAAGCTAGGCATTGAGTTCTACAACGAGTTCTACGTACTTGATCTAGTGATGACCAAGGTTGATGGCGAAGAGCGCCCATCAGCAGTTGTTGCCTACGAACTTGCCACCGGTGAACTACACGTGTTCCAGGGCAAGAGCATCGTTTTTGCAACCGGTGGTTTCGGCAAGATCTTCAAGACCACATCAAACGCACACACTCTTACCGGTGACGGCGTTGGAATTATCTGGCGCAAGGGTCT
>JBDLUH010000001.1:0-70736 GCA_039805425.1 Actinomycetota bacterium | reverse complement strand
TGGGGTGAAACAAACCTAAACGCACTTGTTGAAGGCTACCTAAAGGCAGTTGGCATCAAGGTTGAGTGGACATCAGACACCGGAATCGCTTGGTACGCAAACGCGAAAGCAGGAAAGCACGAAGCAATCATCATGCAGATCTTCCAGGGAACAGATTTTGTTACCGCAGAGACTTTGCTAGCAAAAGATGGTGGTTGGAACCCGCTAAAGACCACAGACCCAGCAATCACCGCTGCGTTCAAGTCAATTGATGCAAACTCGTCAGCTAAAAACATTGGCACACAGGCCAAGATCATGAACCAGGTAGCTGTTGAAAAGGCATGGATTGTGCCGTTTTACCGCATGCCTGTATACGTAGGTGTAAGTAAGCGCGTGAAGGTTGTAACTCAGACCCAAAACGCATTCCCTTACCTATACAATTTCGCACCAACAGGTAAGTAAGAAAGATTTGATGGGTGGGTCAAGAAACATCCCACTTGACCCACCCAACAAATAAACACGAACTTAGAAAGCCGCAAAGATGCTCGCATTCATCGCTAGAAAACTGTTCTCTGGCGCATTTCTGTTGCTGGTGATTTCATCACTGGCGTACTTCTTAGTCTTTTTCAGCGTTGATGGTGTGGCTTATCGCCTGCTGGGTGATGCGGCGACCGAAGCTGACGTAATTGCCAAGAACGCAGAGCTTGGCCTAGACCGCCCATTCCTAGAACGTTACCTGGACTGGCTAGCCCATGCGTTATCGGGTGATTTTGGAGTCTCTTGGTTTACCAATGAGGCAATCATGGATGCCATGGCCAATCGCTTGCCAGTGACCATTACTTTGGTGGCAATTGCGATCACCATCTCGGCAATTCTTGCCGTGATCTTAGGAATGACAGCGGCTATTCGTGGCGGCTGGCTAGACAGACTTGTGCAGTTTCTTGCCATCACAGGTTTTGCGGTCCCTGGCTTTGTGATTGCAGTAGTTGCAGTGACAATCTTTGCAATCAACCTCATGCTGTTACCGGCAACGGGTTGGATTCCAATTGAAGAAGATTTTGGCCTCTGGATGGCCTCGCTAATTCTTCCAGTCTTCTCTTTGGTAATTGCCACTGTTGCTTCCTCAGCTCAACAGATTCGTTCGGCAATAAAAAACGTGATGGAAAAGGATTGGGTCAAGACCCTACGTAGTCGCGGGATTCCAGAGCGAGAGATTTTGTTTAAGCATGTGCTTCGCTCGGCCGCCCCGGCTGGTTTAACAGTTTTGAGCTTGCAATTCGTAGGCATGCTTGGTGGAACAGTAATTATCGAAAGTATTTTTGCTCTGCCTGGTATCGGCGCCTACGCTGTATCGGCCACGGTTCAAGGTGACACCCCGGTTGTTATGGGCGTTGTTGTTTTCACCGTAATTGTTGTCATCGTCGTAAACCTGCTAGTTGATCTTTTCAATGGCTGGCTAAACCCAAAGGTGCGTGTTAAGTAAATGGGAACTTCACCAGTAACAGCTGCTATTCAGCACGCTAAACCAATTGTTCGCCTAAGTCTTATTAAGCGACTGACCAAAAACCCTATTGGTTTGGCTTCAATCATCTACCTAACTCTGGTTGTGCTTACAGCCATCTTCGCGCCACTCATCTCACCGTTTGATCCAACACTGACAGACCCAATCGCAATCATGACTCCCCCAGATGGACTGCACCTTTTGGGAACAGACAGTGCCGGCCGTGACGTGCTTAGCCGTTTATTCTTTGGAACTCAGACAACTCTAATCTCAGCATTGGTTGTCGTGATTGTTGCAATTCTGGTTGGTGTGCCAGCCGGTTTGATTGCAGGTTACTATGGTGGAAAATTTGATGGAATATCATCGTGGTTGGCAAACGCCATCATGGCTCTGCCAGCAATGATTGTTCTGCTTGCAGTGAGAACCGCAATCGGTCCATCAATTCTTTTGCTAATGGCCGTATTTGGTCTGATTATTGCCCCAGGGTTTTTCCGCCTAACAAGAACCGCGGTGATGGGCGTTAGAAATGAACTTTACGTAGACGCGGCCCGAGTATCGGGCCTTAGCGACCTCAGAATTATCGCGAAGCACATCTTTACTGTGGTGCGAGCGCCAATCATTATTCAGTCAGCAATGATTTCTGGAATTGCAATTTCAATTCAGTCTGGTTTGGAATTCTTGGGCCTTGGTGACACCACGCTAATTTCTTGGGGTGTGATGATCAATGACGGGTTTAAGAACATCTTTCTAACCCCAATGTTGGTGGTTTGGCCATCGCTAATAATTGCGCTAACCATTGGTTCATTTGCGCTTCTTGGCAACGCTCTACGCGATGCACTTGAAGACTCACAAAAAGTTGAATCAAGTGTAAAAGCGAAGAAGCCAGCAAAGCTTCGCACTGCAACAACAAAGATGACCGAATCAGAAAAGAATCACCTGCTTTCTGTTTCTAACTTGAGCGTTGGTTACCCACAGGGCGACGGATCGTTGAAGAGAGTTGTTTCAGATGTTTCATTCCACGTTGATCGCGGCGAAGTGCTCGGCATTGTTGGCGAATCGGGCTCTGGAAAATCTCAGACCGCATTCTCAATCCTCGGTTTGCTTCCAGCCAATGCAGTGATCGCATCGGGCCAAATTGTCTTTGATGGCAACGAACTGGTCTCGGCAAACGAAGGTGCGATTTCACAGAAGGCAATGGCTCAGTTCCGTGGAAAAAGAATTGCTTACATTCCTCAAGAGCCAATGAGCAATCTTGACCCTGCATTCACAATCGGCTATCAGTTGATCCGCCCAATGACTCAGGTGCTTGGAATTTCTGCAAAACAGGCCAAGGCTAAAGCCCTCGAAATTCTTGACCTAGTTGGCATCGTAAATCCTGAACGCGTTATGAAGTCATACCCGCACGAGATTTCAGGCGGCATGGCACAGCGCGTGCTAATTGCCGGGTCTATTTCTTGTGAGCCAGACCTGTTGATTGCCGATGAACCAACCACAGCACTAGACGTGACTGTGCAGGCTGAAGTGTTAGATCTTTTGCGCGATTTGCAGAAGCGCCTTGGCATGGGCATGGTGCTGGTAACACACAACTTTGGTGTGGTAGCCGATCTAGCTGACCGAGTTGTTGTGATGCAGTACGGAAACGTTGTGGAATCTGGCAACGTGCGTGATGTATTGCGCCAGCCAAAAGACAAGTACACCCAGGTTCTACTTGGCTCAATGCTTGAAGGAAAAAAACCAATGACAATGCTTACCGGAAACGCAAAGGACTAGTTGTGTCTAACCTGTTGAACGTCGAAAATCTAGATGTCACCTACGCCGGCAAAGGTTTTAGAAAAGCTGGATTCAAGGCCCTGCACTCAGTGTCTATCAACATCGGCCAAGGTGAGACTCTTGGGCTTGTTGGCGAGTCTGGTTCTGGAAAGACCACCCTTGGCCGCGCAATTCTTGGCCTGGCACCGATTACAGCCGGCAAGGTTGAATTTGAAAATAGAGACATCACTAAGGCAACCAGAAACCAGCGCCGTGAGTTAAGCCGAGATATCCAAGTGGTGTTTCAAGATCCGTACACTTCGCTGAACCCATCGATGGAGATCGGCCAGATTCTTGCGGAACCACTGCAGATTCAGGGAATGGAAGCCTCGGCGGCAAAGAAGCGAATTGCACAACTTCTAGATCAGGTTGGATTGCCAACTGATGCGTTGCAACGTTTACCTAGAGAGTTCTCAGGGGGTCAGCGTCAGCGTGTGGCAATCGCCCGCGCGCTTGCGCTCTCACCAAAGCTGATTGTTTGTGATGAACCGGTATCGGCACTTGATCTAACTACTCAGGCAAGAATTTTGGATTTGTTTCTTCAAATTCAAAAAGACACAGGTGTCTCTTACCTCTTTGTTTCTCACGACCTTGATGTGGTTCGCCACATTAGTCACCGAGTAGCAGTTATGTATAAAGGTGAGATTGTTGAGCAAGGCGCGGCAAGCCAGGTGACTGTGAAACCTGAACACCCTTATACCCAGCGCCTGCTGATGGCATCTCCGGTTCCAGACCCAGATCGTCAGGCTAAACGCCGCGAAGAACGCCGCCGTTTGCTGGATATTCAGGCGAAAGCGGCGACCGCCTAAAAGCAATAAACTTGCAACAAGTTGCCAAAGTTGCCAAAAATTTGGCAACAAGACCCAGGGGAAAAATTGACTGAATCAACTAAGGCTGAGGCTCAGCAAAATACGCCTCGGCGTGGTTCGGCGGCAACCATATACGACATCGCGAAGTTATCGGGGTTTAACCCTTCAACGGTTTCGCGTGCACTAACTACCCCCGGCCGAATTAACGCCAAAACCGAGGCGAAAATCAAGGCGGCGGCCAAAGAGCTGAATTACCAGGTGAACCCATTTGCTAGGGCCCTACCGACCGGCCGAACCAAGATGCTTGCGCTAATAATTGCTGACATCACCAACCCGGTTTTCTTTAATGTGGTGCGTGGTGCAGAATCTGCCGCAGCGGTTGAAGGCTACACCTTGGTTATTGCTGAATCTCAAGAGTCCAGCACCAACGAGGCACAGGCCCTGCAGAGAATTTTGCCGACAGTTGATGGCGTTCTTTTGGTAACCACCCGTTTGCGCGATGAAGAGATTCAAGAGATTAATCGTCAAAAGCCGGTTGTGCTTATCAACCGCAAGGTGCCAGAGGTTGCCGATGTGGTGCCTTCGAATGAAAATGGTATTGCCGAGGCGGTAAACCATCTGGCCAAACTAGGTCACAAGCACATTGCATTCTTATCTGGCCCTAGAGCGTCTTGGATGAATACCGAGCGTTGGGACCTTTTGATGAAAAACGCGGTTAAGGCTGGGATGACGATTGTTGAGATTGGACCAAACGACCCAACCCTCGAAGCTGGTCGCTTAGCAGTAGATCGCATTAAGGCAGCAGGCGTTACCGCGGTCGTCACCTACAACGATGTTATGGGCATTGGTTTGTTGCGCGAGGCGATCGCCCAAGGTATCAAAATTCCTGAAGACCTAAGCATCATTGGTTTCGACAACATTTTTGGCTCCGATTTCACCAGCCCCCCTTTAACCACCGTTCAGATGGATCTGCAGCAAAGCGGCAAAGATGGAGTTACCGCTCTGATGAACCTGCTTGATGATGAAGACCTAGGTCCTGAGGGCATTCCAGCGCCGGGTCACGAAGCAAGCCTGCTAGTTCGAGGCTCAACTGCTAAGGCTAAAAAGGCCTAAAAATGACCAAAATAACGATTGAATACCAAACACCCAAATATTTTGGCAACCGATTGACAAAATTCAGCAAATACGATGAAATTGAGGCATGGCAATGAAGTCCAAGCTAGATGCGGCCCGGTTACTACCGGTGGAACCAGCCGTTCGCGCTGTGGCTGAGGCCCTGTATGAGCGAGTTGCAAAGTTGCCAATCATCTCGCCGCACGGCCATGTTGATCCTCAATTGCTCCTCAAGAACGAACCATTTTCAAACCCGGCCGAACTCTTCATCTACTTTGACCACTACGTGACGCGAATTCTGCACTCGGCCGGTTTTAGCCTCGAAGACTTAGGCAAAGGTAAAAACACAGACCCAAGAAAAGCCTGGAGCATTCTTTGCGGCAACTGGAATCTATTCGCCGGAACATCTAGTGGCTACTGGCTGACTCACGAATTTTCAACTCTGTTTGGGATTACAGAAACCCCAAGTGCATCAAACGCAGACAAACTTTACGATCTAATTTCTACAGAACTACTAGAAACAAGAATGCTTCCTCGTGCACTATTTGAAAAATTCAACATTGAATTTTTGGCAACCACAGATGACCCCTGCGACGATCTATCGGCCCATGCCGCTCTAGCCGCAGACAAAACATTCAAGGGTAAGGTTGTTCCTACATTTAGGCCAGATGCATACATTGATCCACGCAATACAAAGTTCATAGAATCTGTTGCGAATCTTCTTAATGCTACAAATAAACCTTCAAGCACATACGCAAACTACATGGCTGCCTTAGTTGAACGTCGTGCTCACTTTGTAAATCACGGAGCCATAAGCGCAGACCATGGAGTTTACGAACCATACACAACTACACTCTCTGAAGCCAAAGCTTCACAACTATTTGACCAAGCGATAGCCGATAACCTAACTGTTTCAGAAGCCCGTGAATTTGCCGGGCATATGTTGATGCAAATGGCTGCAATGAGTTGTGAAGATGGCCTAGTCATGACGATTCATGCTGGAGTTTTTAGAAATCACAACTCGGAAACCTTTGAAAAATACGGTGCAGATACTGGTCACGATATTCCAGTGCGAGCTGAATTTGTAAATAATCTTCGTCCGTTGCTTGAAGAATACGGAATGCACCCAAATCTCAAAGTAATTTTGTTCTCACTTGATGAAACAACTTGGGGCAGAGAAGTCGCGCCACTTGCTGGGTTCTACCCAAGCGTTTTTATTGGAGCGCCTTGGTGGTTTCTTGACGCACCAGATTCTGCAATGCGCTTTCGCGAGGCCACCACAGAAATCGCGGGTTTCTATAAGGGGTCAGGTTTCATTGATGACACTCGTGCATTTCTTTCAATTCCGGCTCGCCACGACATGGCTCGAAGAGTTGATTGCTCATATCTTGCGCGCTTGGTTTCAGAAGGCCGAATCACCATGGAGCAGGCAGAGCAGATTGCTGTTGACCTAGTGGTGGCTATCCCTAGAAAGGCCTTCAATCTATGAAGCTAACTAGGGAAAACCTTGCCACTATGAATCACGTTGAGACAGGCAAGGCAACTGAGCGTATTGTTCACATTGGCCTTGGCGCATTTCATCGCGCGCATCAAGCTTGGTACACAGCACGTGTGGATCGTGAACAAAATTGGGGAATTGTTGCCTTCACCGGAAGAAGCGTTGAAGCAGCGCAGAAGCTTTCCCTGCAAGACGGCCTATTCACTTTGGTTACCAGAGATTCAAACGGCGACAGTTATCAAATCATTGACTCAATTGTTCGCGCTGAAGATGGAAACAACACCGAAGCATTTGTGGAAGCAATCGCAAATTCAAAAACCGCCATTGTCACGCTAACCATCACCGAGGCTGGATATGGAATGGACGCGGCCGGGCACGTGGATGCAATTAATCCACCTCCCGCACTACATCGCCTAGCTGTAGCTCTTGAAACTCGAAGGCGCGCAAATGGTCAAGCCATTGCAATTGTGTCTTGCGACAACATGCCTTCTAACGGCGCGTTACTTAAGATTGCAATGGGCGATTTATTTGCCAGCTTTGGCGGTGAATCAGTTGATTGGTTGAACGAAAAAGTTTCTTTCGTATCTACTTCTATTGACAGAATCACACCAAAGACAATTGAAAGCGATCTTGAACTAGTCAAGAAAGCTACAGGGTGGGACGACAACTCTCCGGTTGTAACCGAACCATTCAGCGATTGGGTCCTTGAGGGCGAATTTCCACTTGGTCGTCCGCAGTGGGAACGTGCTGGTGCAAAGTTCGTCAGCAACATTGAGCCATTTGAGAATCGCAAACTATGGTTGCTAAATGGAGCACACTCGCTGTTGGCCTACCTCGGACAATTGAACGGCCACGAAACCGTTGCCGAGGCAATCGCAGATAAAAACTGCCGAGCACAAGTTGAAGCATTCTGGAATGAAGCCGCCAATCATTTGAAAGAGGATGGCCTGGAGATTCCAAAATATCGAGCTGCACTCCTTGAAAGATTTCAGAACACACGTATTGCCCACCGTCTGGCGCAGATTGCGATTGATGGAGCAACAAAACTGCGCGTGCGAGTGGCACCAGTTGCTAAGGCTGAAATAGGAGCTGGCAGAGATGCGGCGGCCTGCGCCACAGCTATAGCCGGTTGGGTTGGCTACGTTTTGAAACACGAGAAGGTAGCTGACTCACAAATCACAGAAATAACTCGTGCGCTAAACGGCGATAAGGCCGGCGTAGAGAAGCGACTTGTTTCAGTAATAGATCTTCAACTTGCTAACGACAAGAAGTTCCTGGCGCTAGTAATTGAGAAATTGGCAACAATAAAAATTTAACCTCGATGGCAACCGTTTGCCAAAGACTTTTGAAGGGAAAGAAATTGCTTAGACCACAGACCTCCGCCACCCGAGAACTACTTAACCTCGATGGCTTATGGGATTTCAAAGTCGACTTCAAGGATGAAGGGTTTTCATCGGGTTGGGCAGCAAAAGAGCTGAGTACTGACCTTCAAGCGGCGGTTCCAGCTAGCTACAACGATCTATTCGCTGACTCGGCAATTCGCGAGCACAGCGGCTGGGTTTGGTACCAACGCACCGTTCGTGTTCCTCGTGGTTGGAACGGCGAGAGAATCTTCGTGCGCGCAGATAGCGCGACCCACGAGGGTGTAATTTTCGTAAATGGCACAGAGGTTGTTCGTCACCTTGGCGGCTACATGCCATTCCATGCTGACATCACTGATCACGTGACCGCGGGCCATGAGTTCGTTCTGACAATAGCGGTTAGTAACGTTCTAACCAATGAAACAGTTCCTCCTGGTCGCGTGGTTACACGTGATGACGGCACTAAGGCGCAGACCTACTTGCACGACTTCTACAATTACGCTGGCCTAGCGCGCAGCATTTGGTTGTACAGCGTGCCATCGGTGTCAGTTGATGATGTGACTGTTGTCACCGACTTTAATGGTTCAACCGGACAGGTGAACTACAAAGTTTCAACCAGCGGTGCCGCAGACGTTCGCACTACTTTACTTGATGAAGATGGCAAGCAGGTTGCTTCCGCTGAGGGTGCAGCTGCAACTTTGGTAATTGAAAACGTAAAGCTTTGGCAACCAGGAAATGCTTATCTTTACAAGCTGAAAGTTGAAGCAGTAGTAAATGGCAACACCATTGACGAGTATTACCTAAACGTTGGTGTTCGCACCGTAAAGGTTGACGGAACCAAATTCCTTATCAACAACGAACCCTTCTACTTCACTGGTTTTGGAATGCACGAAGACCACGTGGTTAAGGGCAAGGGCCACGATAACTCATTCATGGTTAATGACTTTGAATTATTGAAGTGGGTTGGCGCAAACTCATTCCGCACTTCGCACTATCCATACGCAGAAGAGGTCATGGATTATGCAGACCGCATGGGTATTGTCATCATTGACGAAACCGCAGCAGTTGGATTCAACCAGGGATTCTCAACAATGTTTGGCGGACCAAAGCTTCCAACATTTGGCCCAGAGACAGCAAATGAAAAAACTCAAGTAAATCTTTTGCAGGCAGTTCGCGAACTTATTCAACGCGACAAGAATCACCCATCAGTTGTTCTTTGGTCTATCACCAACGAATCAGAAACCGGTCTTCCAGAAGCGGTGGATTTCTTCAAGCCAGCAATTGATTTGGCACATGAGCTAGACACAACTCGTCCGGTTACCTACATCAACGTGATGACAGAACCGTATGACAAGTGTCTAATCGCTCCACTGGTAGACATCATTTGCTTGAACCGCTACTGGGGTTGGTATGAAGATCACGCTGATCTTTCGAACGCAGCAATCCACCTTGAGAAGGAACTTAAGGGATGGACCGATAAGTACAAGGTTCCTTTCATCATCACTGAATACGGAGCAGACACTCTTGCTGGCGGCCACAGCATTCACCAGCTTCCTTGGAGTGAGGAATACCAGACCGCTTACCTTGACATGAGCCATGCACAGTTCGATAAGTTCCCTGCAATTGTGGGTGAACACGTTTGGAACTTTGCAGACTTCCAGACCAAGCCGGGCATCTTCCGTGTTCTTGGCAACAAGAAGGGCGCCTTCACCCGTGACCGCCAGCCTAAAGCGGCGGCCCACACCCTGCGCGGTCGCTGGACCACGTTGGGCAACCGTAAGCCAAAGAACTAGCACCAAACTCACAAGAGAAAGTAAAAAGATGAAAATCGCAAAAGCAGAAGTATTCGTTCACTCACCTGGACGTAACTTTGTTACCCTGCGCATTACTACTGATGACGGGCTAGTTGGTCTTGGTGATGCAACAGTAAACGGTCGCGAACTTGCTGTAGCAGCATACCTTCGTGATCACCTTGCACCAATGTTGATTGGTCGCGATGCCCACAACATTGAAGACACCTGGCAATACTTCTATCGCGGTTCGTATTGGCGTCGTGGTCCAATCACCATGACAGCCATTGCCGCAATTGACATGGCGCTTTGGGACATCAAGGCAAAAGCTGCAAACATGCCGCTGTACCAGTTACTTGGTGGTGCAAGCCGAGAGGGTTGCTTGGCATACGGTCACGCGTCTGGTCGTGAGTTCAATGAAATCTTTGACTCGATTCGTGAACACCAAGAAAAGGGTTACAAGGCAATCCGAGTGCAAACAGGTGTACCTGGTTTGAATTCTGTCTACGGTGTTGCCTCATCAGCAAACGCAGCGGCCGGAGCCGGAAGTGGCAAGGGTGCATCATCTGCTCGCTACGACTACGAACCTGCTCGCCGATCAACCGTGCCAGTGGAAGAAGAGTGGGACACCCGCGCCTACTTGAACTACATTCCATCGGTCTTTGAGGCAGTGCGTAACGAGTTTGGTCCAGACCTACCGTTGCTGCACGACGGTCACCACCGCCTAACACCAATTCAGGCTGCGCGCCTTGGTAAATCTCTTGAGCCTTACGATTTGTTCTGGCTTGAAGATTTGACTCCAGCAGAAAACACCGATGCGTTCCGCTTAATTCGTCAGCACACCACAACACCGCTTGCGGTTGGTGAAATCTTCAACACAATCTACGACTACAAGGATCTATTCGAAGAGCAACTGATTGACTACGTTCGCTCTCCGGTAAGTCACGGTGGCGGTATTACACCGTTGAAGAAGATTTTTGATTACGCAGCTGTGTATCAAATTAAGTCTGGTGTGCACGGTCCTACTGATGTGTCACCTATTGGTCACGCAGCATCGCTGCACCTTGGCATGGCAATTCACAACTACGGCATCAGTGAATACATGCAGCACTCATCAGATACCAATGATGTCTTCCAACCGGAATACACATTCTCTGATGGCCTAATCCGCCCTGGCACTTCACCAGGACTGGGAGTTTCTTACGATGAGAAACTCGCTTCACAGTTCGAGTACGAGCCTGCATACTTGCCAGTCAACCGTCTAAAGGTTGATGGCACCATGCACGACTGGTAAACCGAACGTTCTCCATTGGAAATGAATCATAGGCGCCCATGATTAACACTCGCATTGTTGTGATGGGCGTCTCTGGTTGTGGAAAATCTACCGTGGGTGCATTACTTGCTGAACACCTAGGCGCGCGCTTTATTGACGGTGATGATTTGCACCCAAAATCAAATAAAGACAAGATGGCCGGTGGCACGCCACTGAATGATGAAGACCGTTGGCCTTGGCTTGATTTAGTAGGTGCTGCACTAAACGGGGCGCCAAATCCCATTGATGTTTTTGAACTTGTAAAGCCAACCGGTACGGTGATTGCCTGCAGCGCATTGAAACGTATTTATAGGGAACGTATTCTGGCAGCGGCACCTGGCACTATTTTTGTGCACCTGCACGGAACCCCTGAGCTGTTAGCCAGCCGCATGAAGTCTCGCGAGGGGCACTTTATGAAGGCCAATATGCTGGCCAGCCAACTAGAAACCCTTGAAATGCTAGGTGAAGGCGAACCCGGCAAGGTTTACGACATTTCTTTACCTGCCGAAGAGATTGTTAGAAGAGTCTTAGCCGATAATTGATGGCATGAGCAACGACTGGAAGGCGGGGGAGCCTGATGAGGCAACCCTAAACTGGGGCGTTGCCGAGGGCGATACCAGCACCAAAGTGCGCGTGCGCAAGGGTCAGCCTGAAATCAAGCACATTCCCTTTTATAAGTTTCCTTATTACCCCGATGTCTTAGATCTGCGTAAATGCGGCTACGAGATAGATAACTTTGCCGAGATCTTTGACCAGCTAGATGGCGCCCGTTACAGCCACGCTATGGTTGCACACATTTTGCTGCACTTACCAACCGATGATTTTGGCCGAATGGGTGATGGCTCTGGTGGTAACCCGCTTTGGAACCCGCGTCGAGCAAGAGAGCTTGAGTTTGAGGTGCGGGCTGCACTGCACCGCTTTGGCCTAAGCGATGTGCCAACCCTGCTGCGCCGAATGATTGGTAAGGCCCTGCCGGGAGACAGCATGACTCACATTGGTGTTGACCTATTGAACGTATTTTTCTGGGCGGCCCTGGCCAAGGT
This sequence comes from Actinomycetota bacterium, assembly GCA_039805425.1. GTDB lineage: Bacteria > Actinomycetota > Actinomycetes > Actinomycetales > Microbacteriaceae > Rhodoluna. The sequence continues at coordinate 58,521 of JBDLUH010000001.1, read as the reverse complement.
AGCTCGCGACTTTGCTTGGCGCTCGCCGAATCTGGAGTTTGCGGCCGAATACCTTGAGTATCCGGTGAAGCGCGCGTTCCGCAGCTCTTAGATGTGATGAAAGTTTTAACTTCTAGTTATTTTTATAACATAATCAGACGTAGAACTTAACAAAACAAGTTATCGGGTGTGACCATGAGCGAAATTGATCTAAGTAGCGAGCCATACGTTTCTAAACAGCAGGCCAGGCAGCGGGGAATAGCCGAGGCGGTTATGAGCGAAGGTTCGGTGCGCATAGAGGCTCTGGCCGAGCGTTTTGGAGCGTCATTAATGACCGTGCACCGAGACCTGGATGAGCTTGAAGATCGCGGACTCCTGCGCAAAACCCGTGGTTTGGCCACAGCACTTTCTTCTACCCTGGTGGAATCATCAGATGTCTACCGTCGAGGCCAGGAAACTCCGGCAAAAATGGCCATCGCGAAGGCCGCCCTTGAGTTTATTGAGCCAGGCCAATCCATCATTATTGACGACTCAACCACTGCCTTGCATCTGGTGAAGATGCTGCACGAAAAGTCACCGTTGACAGTAATTACCAACGTTTTGACAGTGATGAACGAGCTAAATGGGGTTCGCGGAATCTCGTTGGTTGGCCTGGGGGGCACCTATCACAATTGGTGTTCCGCCTTTATGGGTGCAATGACGGCTGAGTCGATAAAGCGCCTAAGAGCAGATCTTTTGATCATGTCTACCGCGGCAATCAGTGACGGTATGTGCTTTCACCAGTCAGAAGAGGCCGTAGCAACCAAGAGAGCCATGTTTGAAGTAGCAACCAAGCGAATTTTGCTCGTGGATCACACCAAATTTGAGCGACGAGCCCTGCACGCCTTGGCTCGCTTAGATGAATTTGACCACGTGATAGTAGACGCTGCCACTAGCCCGGAAGAAATTGAGAAGATGCGCTCGAAGGATATCGACATAATTGTGGCGGGCCAATCGTTACAGTGAAGTAATTATTTATCCCATAATTTCTGTTATGTAGATGTGATAATAACATTATGACTTTCCTTCACAACGACCCGCAGGATTTCGCGGCCGAATCACACGAGGGCTTTGCTGCGGCATTTAGCGCTTGGGTTGCTGCCGTACGAGGGGGAGTCGTGCGCCGCGTTCGCCCAAAGAGTGGCCAGGTTGCGGTTGTAATTGGTGGTGGCTCTGGCCACTACCCGGCCTTTGGCGGTTTGGTTGGAGCTGGCCTTGCACACGGTGCGGCCCTAGGAAATGTGTTCGCTTCACCATCTACCCAACAGATTTATAACGTAGCCAAGTCTGCAAGTAACGGCGGCGGAATTCTATTCAGCTATGGAAACTATGCAGGCGATGTATTGAACTTTAATCAGGCCCAAGAGCGATTGCGTTCCGAGGGGTATGAAGTTGAAACAGTTGTTGTCACCGATGACATAGCTTCAGCTTCCAACGAAGAAATACACAAGCGCCGCGGCATTGCTGGTGATCTTGCTGTATTCAAAGTTGCAGGCTGGGCGGCCGAGCAGGGCATGAGCTTAAAACAAGTAACCCAGCTTGCTACAAAAGCGAACGACAGAGTTCGAACAATTGGCGTAGCGTTCAGTGGTTGTACTTTGCCAGGAGCAACGACACCACTCTTTTCTGTGGCCGATGGCACCATGGAAGTTGGCATGGGCATTCACGGTGAGCCGGGTCTTTATAAAATGGACCACCCATCGGCTGATGACCTTGCCGACATAATGGTAGAAAAAGTACTAAGTGAGTTGCCTGAGGGCATTGAGGTAAGCGGTTCACGCGCGGCAGTAATTCTTAGTGGGCTTGGCCGGGTTAAGTATGAAGAACTTTTTGTTCTTTATCGCAAAGTAAGCCAACTGCTAGAGGCAAAGAACATCACAATCGTTGAGCCTGAAGTTGGCGAGTTAGTTACCAGCTTTGACATGGCAGGTGTTTCTTTGACTTTGTTCTGGCTAGATAAACAACTTGAAGAAGCTTGGGTTGCCCCAACAAGTACACCTGCCTATCGCAAAGGCATAGTCGCTCAGGCAGACGTAGATGCGCAAGAATACTTTGATCCTTCGGCTGTAGCGCAAACTATTACCGTTGGGTCAGAAACATCACAGGTTGAGGCAAGAAAACTTGCTCACGCAATTTCACTCGCACATGCGCTAATTGATAATGAAGTTGAAGAGCTTGGTCGCATTGACGCAATTGCCGGTGATGGTGACCACGGAATTGGTATGAAGCGCGGGGTGGCAGCTGCTGATAAAGCGGCAAAACAAGCTGTTGAAGCTGGCGGTGGTGCAGCGGCGCTTTTGAATTCCGCCGCCGATGCATGGAGTGATTTTGCCGGAGGTACATCGGGTGTTCTTTGGGGTGTGATTCTTTCGTCAATTGCTTCTGAAATAAACAACGATTCAGAAATTACTAAAGAACAACTAGTTTCCGGCTTCAATCTAGCTCTTCAGAATGTGAAAAACTTTGGTAAAGCCCAAGTTGGCGACAAGACTTTAATCGACACATTAGAACCGTTTGCCATCGCCTTTGCCAAGCAGGTGGCCGCTGGCGAAACTTTTGCAGACAGCTGGTCTGCAGCCTCAGATGTTGCCATGAAGACAGCCATTGATACTAAAGATTTGCTACCAAAAATTGGACGTGCCAGGCCGCACGCCCACAAGAGTATTGGAACTCCAGACCCTGGAGCCCTATCAATGGCCATGATTATTAGCGCCATAGAGAGAGTATGGAAGTAGAGATGTCCAAAAAGTGGAGAGTAGCCATTGGCTGCGATGATGCAGGTTTTCAATATAAAGAGATTCTAAAAAAGGATCTCCAGGAAAATCCAAACGTTATTGAAGTAATTGACGTTGGCGTTGATGCCGATGGGCACACCGCCTATCCAAAGGTTGCAATTGCCGCTGCCGAATTGGTAGCCGAAGGCAAAGTAGACCGCGCAATCATCATGTGCGGAACCGGCCTGGGCGTTGCTATTGCTGCAAACAAGGTGCCTGGTATTCGCGCTGTAACGGCACACGACAGCTTTAGTGTTGAACGATCCGTACTTAGCAACGATGCACAAATTCTTTGCATGGGTCAGCGCGTAGTTGGCATTGAGCTAGCCCGGCGCCTAGCCAAAGAATGGTTGACCTATGAGTTTGATAGCTCTTCTGCATCTGCCGACAAGGTTAAGGTCATTGAGAAATATGAATCTGTTGGAAGCTGCGACTAAAAACATCATGCCGACTGATATCTCTAAATATCCGATCATCCTAGGCGTGAGCTTAAAGATGTATTTTGGGCATCAAGAAACAATTGACTGGTGCAAGCAGGTTGCAGCAATTGTGCAGAGTCACCCCGCCGTATCAAATGGCTTGGTAAAACTATTTGTGTTGCCATCAATGCCAACCCTTGGAGTGGTAAGCCAAGTTTTACAAAGTTCAAACCTGGGCTTGGGTGCACAGAATCTATATCACGAAGATGGGGGTGCCTTTACCGGAGAAGTTGGTGCACCTATGATTCGCGAACTTGGCTGTGATTTTGTAGAAATTGGACACGCAGAACGCCGCAGGCTATTTGGCGAGACGGATAGAGATGTTTCACTTAAAGTTGCCGCTGCTGCAAGGAACAATTTGGTGCCGGTGCTTTGCGTTGGCGAACAGAACCACGCTTCGCCTATGGAGGGTGCAAAAGTAGCTATTGCGCAAATCGAGAGCGCAATTGAATCACTTGGCAGCACACCTGTTCAGCTTTTAGTTGCATACGAACCTGTTTGGGCAATTGGTGCACAGAATCCAGCCTCAACAGAGCACATCGTTGAAGTTTGCAAGTTGATTACCGAGTATCTCAAATCAAACCAACAACTTGCCGGCTCGAGAGTTATTTATGGTGGCAGTGCAGGACCAGGCTTATTAACAGAATTGAAGGGTGAGGTAACGGGATTGTTTCTTGGACGCTTTGCTCACGACCCACAAAATATATTTCAGATGCTTAACGAAGTTTCGGCTTTGTTGGCAGAAAAGGCTGCATAGGATTAACCATGATTGGTCTTGGTAGTTACGCATTCTTCTGGCAGCAGTCCGAGAAGAACCTAAACGCTTTGACGCTTGCCCAAGTTTTTCAAATCACAAAGGATCTTGGCGTTGATCTGTTTCAGATTTGCGATTACGCACCCCTTATAAAGATGAGTGATGCCGAGCTTGAGGCTGCTGCAGCTGACGCCAAAGCCTTGGGGCTGACAATTGAGCTTGGCACCAAGGGTATTGAGCCTGAAAATCTTCAGCTGTTCTTAAATTTGGCCAAAATCTTCGATGCCAAACTGGTGCGCAGCATGGTCTACTCACCAACCAGCAGACCAACATTGGAGCAGGCGGCCCAGTACCTAAGCCAAGCAATGCCGCAATATGAAGCTGCCGGGGTCACCCTGGCCCTAGAGACTTATGAACAAATAAGCACCGTTGACTTGGCTGAACTTGTTCGCAAAAACGGTAGCAAAAACCTTGGAATTTGCTTAGATCCGGCAAATGTAGTGGCCCGCTTAGAGCACCCAAAACAATGCGTTGAGACTGCCGCCCCGCTGGTGAAAAACATCCATGTTAAGGATTTTGCTTTTGCCCGACAGGATGGTTGGGTTGGCTTCACTTTCACCGGAACTGCAATGGGCACAGGAGCCCACGACTACAGTCACCTGCTTCACACAGTTGAGCCAAGAAGCAAGGGAATTAACGAAATTGTTGAACACTGGCTACCTTGGCAAGGAGACATTGAGTCAACTATTGCCCTCGAGAAATCGTGGACTATCAAAACAATCGAGTACTTAAGGAGTACCAAGTGAATACATACAACATTGCCGTTATCGGTGCCGGTGGAAAAATGGGAATGCGAGTATCAAACAACTTGGTAAAAACCACCCAAAACGTGACTTACTCTGAAAATTCACCTGCAGGACAAGAGCGCGTAACCGGTGCAGGCCGAGTTCTAACTGCTTCAGCTGATGGGGTAGCAAACGCTGACATCGTAATTTTTGCAGTACCAGATTTGGCTCTTAAGTCTGTTACTGCAGAACTGGTTCCACTAATGAAGTCGGGTGCGATTGCACTTACTCTTGATCCGGCTGCGGCATACGCGGGTTTGCTAACTCGTCGTGATGATGTAATCAATGCCGTCACACACCCGTGCCACCCATCGGTGTTCTTACAGCGCACCACGCCTGAGGAATACGCAGACACTTTTGGTGGCATCGCAGCGCCGCAAGATGCGATTGCGGCAATCGAATCAGAAGACGCTACCAAAAAACAAATTGTTGAAGACACCGTGCGAATTATTTTTGCACCTGTGATTGATGTGCACTGGGTTACTGTGAAGCAGTTGGCACAGCTGGAGCCAACGTTGGTTGAGACCATCGCCTGCATGATTGGCGACCTGCTTAAAGAGTCACTGCACGAGGCTGTTCACACCATGGGAATTCCAGAGCCTGCCGCAAGAAGCATTTTGCTTGGCCACACCCAGGTTGCGTTGGCAAACACACTGCGCGGAGACAACCCATTCAGTGATGCCTGCAAAATTGCCATGGATTACGGCCGCAAGTCAATCGTTCGCGATGACTGGAAAAAAGTATTTACTGACGCAGAGCTAGACAAGAACTTAGCAATGATGTTGCACCTAGACAAGATTGAACGTTAACCATGGCAAGACTTCAGGGTAAGACCGCACTGGTTACCGGTGCCGGGTCAGGCATTGGCCGCGCGGTTGCCGAGGGCTTTGCTGCCGAAGGTGCAAGAGTTGTGATTGTTGACCGCGATGCCGCTGCTGCAAATAAAGTTGCCGAGGCACTGGGCCAAAGCGTTGCACGCGCTGCTGTTGTTGACATTACCCAAGAAGATCAAATGGCGGCCGCTTTTGCAGAACTTGCTGCTGATGGATGGACCCCAAATGTTGTGGTAGCCAACGCAGGTATCCAGCTTTTTGGGCACGATGCCAAGATTGGTGATTTAGATATTGAGGTTTGGCAGCGCACTGTTGATGTGAATTTAACCGGCGCATTTCTTACCTTAAAGTACGGAGTCAAAGCCCTACTTTCTCAGGGCGGCGGTTCAATTATTGTGACCGGCAGCCCAACTGCCGTGAACGGTGAGGGTAAAGACTTTGCCGCCTACAGCAGCACCAAGGCTGGGGTACATGGCATGGCTAGGGCAGCGGCTGGCGCCTACGCGCTAGACAACATCAGAGTAAATGTGGTGCAGCCTGGATACACAGAGACCGCATTGGTTTCGGCAATCAGCGAAGACCCAGCGTCTCGTGCCGCGATCGTTGGCCGCATTCCCATGGGCCGCGCGGGTACGCCAAAAGATGTTGTTGGCATCATGGTTTATTTGGCCAGCGATGAGGGTTCGTTTGCCACTGGTGCAACATTTGTTGTTGACGGCGGAATGACCACGCTTTAAAAATGATTCAAGAATCTGGGCACTGGCAGTTTGATCTTCGCCTAGATGAATTTGCCGATATCAAGTTTCAAGGTCAAACCGTGTTGCGCTCTGTGCGTGCGGTAATTCGAGACCGCAACTGGAACACCGCTGACTTGCAAATAGACTCCCTGACTCAAGCAGAAAATGAATTTGAGTTGGCAGTGCACTCGGTTGGCTTTGATGCAGAATTCACAGGCATCGTCGGCGCAAAGTTTGAGGGTGCGGTAGCTACCTTCACTATGGAACTAACTGCACAGCAGGCCTATGAAACAAACCGCACCGGCTTGATTGTTTTGCACTCACCAGATGTTGCTGGTGCAACTCTTGAAGTGACTCACTCAAATGGTGAGACAGAATCTGCAATATTTCCAATTAGCATTAGCCCAAACCAGCCTGTTTTAGATATCGCGGCACTTGGTTGGCAGCAAAGTCACTTGCAAATTGATGTTGCATTTGCCGGTGATGTATTTGAAATGGAAGACCAGCGCAATTGGTCTGATGCATCGTTCAAGACTTATAGTCACCCGCTTAGCAAACCGTTTCCGTACTTGGTTGCAGCCGGTGAAAAGATTTTGCAAATCTTAAAGATTCAGGTGCAACAAATTTCAGCACCAATTGAAACAGCTAAGCAAAATAGAATTGCACTCACTAAAAGCGGTAAGTTTCCGCAAATTCAGGTTGGCGCATCCACTGCATCAGACGCATTGCCGGAATCTTGGGAAACCTGTGGAAATCCGAAAGGCTTTTCGTTAGTCAACGAGATTACCTTGGTTGAGTTGGACCTTCAAAGCACTAACTGGAAAGCTGCTTTGGATCGTGCCGCAGATTCATCTAAAAAGCTTGACGTGCGTTTCATCGCACAAATGGAATCAGATTTGTTGGCAGCAGTAACGCAACTTAAACAATTACCAGTTATAAGAGTTGGAGTTTTTGATTCTGCATCTCATGTTTCAACACCCGCACTCAACAAAGCTTTAGGTCTAGCGCTAGCTGAAACGCAACTCACTGTTCCCGTGGTTACCGGTGCTAGGTCTCACTTCACCGAATTGAATCGTGAGCAAGAAACAATACTGCCGGGTGCAACTGAATTAACTTTTTCAATTACACCGCTGTTTCACTCCTTAACAACAGAGCAGCTACTTGAGTCTGTTGCAATGCAGCGCATAATTGCAAACCAAGTGGTGCAAATGGCAGAGGGCAAGCCGGTACACATTGGTCCTATCACCCTGCGCCCAAGATTCAACAACGTTGCCACTCTTAAGCAACCTGCCCCAACAAAAGCAGATCTAAGCGAGGGCTACGGAGCCGAGTTCACCGGTTCAAACGATGAGCGTCAAGCCACGCGGGAACTTGCAGCTTGGGTAATTGCTTCTGCCGCTGCGACATCGGTATCTGGGGTAGACAGCATCACCTGGTTTGAACAGTGGGGTCCACGCGGGCTGGCCTCGGAAACCGGGCAAGAGTATCCAGCTGCTATGGCGGTTAGGCAGCTTGCCAGCCTTGCCGGCCACGACCTCTACACGGGTGAATCGCCAGATGGGTTTGTTTGGGCCATGGGCGCTCAAGATTCGGCCGGAAATCTAACTGGTTTGGCCAGCAACTTACACCGTCATCCAATGGTCGTTGAAGTGACAATTGAGGGTCAAACCCACCATATTGAGCTGGATGCGTTGGAATGGAAAAAGTTTTAGTTAAGGTTTACAGACCCAAAATCACCTAGAAACTCAGGGCGCTTTACGGTTTGCCCAGCCTCTTCGGCAATTAGCAAGGCTGCAGCCCAGTCATGCTCTTTTATGTGCTTTTCGTAATAAACATCAACAGTGCCATCGGCAACCATGCAAGCATCCAGCGCCGCTGAGCCCATTCGACGAACATCAACAAAATCAGGCATCATCTGGCTGAGCTTCTGGAACTGCATTGCACGTTCCTCAGCAGAGTAAGAGAAGCCAGTAGCCAAAATTTTGGTCTGGCGATCTGCCGGTGGGCCAAAGATTTGAGTGGTTTGACCATTCTGTATTTTGTACGCTCCACCACCAAGTTTTGCAAAGTAGGTAACACCAAGCGCTGGTGCAACAACGGCACCAGCCAGCCATTCGCCGGTCTTTATGTCTTGAGCACCAACTGAGGTGGCAAAATACGGTATTCCGCGAGTGTAGTTAACTGTGCCGTCAAGCGGGTCAATACTCCAGCGCACTTTGGCGTTTACACCAACAGACTCAGCGAATTCTTCACCGCTAATTGTGTCTTCTGGTCTTAGCTTTTCAATTACCTCGCGCACAATTCGCTCTGAAGCTAAATCTGCATCTGTAACTTTGTCTTCGGCACTTGTCTTTGACTGAACATCCAGCGGCCCACCAAAGCGCTTCTTGAGCTCCGCTGCCCCTGCGTTTGCAGCCTCAAGTGCGCAATCAAGAAGTTCGGTAAGTGAATGTGGGCTCATTACTAAAGCCTACTGCTACCGATTGAGTACCTTTTTACGAAGTGTCTTGAAGGTGTAAATGATAAACAGCAGAACTATATTGTTGGTGTTAAATTTCTTGCGGGGAGCCTTATCGGTTGGTTTTCTAAGGGTCCGAAGTGCGAATACCCCTAAAGCACCAGCCATAAGAATAATTCCGACATTTAGGAGGAATCCCTGCCAAGATGAGGGCGCAGGGAAAGACAGGTCCTTAATGAATTCGCGCGATACTTCTACAGCCCCCATTTGAGCTCTGACAAGTATTCTAAATTTATCTTCACTCACCGCGGCGTCTGCAGGCAGTGAGGTGAGCCCAGAGGTTCCTGGCAATATCGTGGCTGTTGAAAATTTGAAGGGGCCAAAGTTTTGCCCTGCAAATGTTTGGCTGCTTAATTGCAGATCGCCCTCAAGAGCAAGAGGCGTACCCCCGGTATTAGTAAATTTAATGAAGATTTCACGGCCTCGGTCAGTAGTGAGCCCATAGACATCATCGATAGTGAACTTTGTTGAGAAATCTTCTGTAGTCCCGACCCCTAGAAACATACCTTGGATAAAGCGCATTGCTGTGGGGATTTTGTATTGCGCGTTGCTTGTCTTGGCAGCCTTCGCCTGTACTAAAAGAGCGGGTCTCAGAACTTCAATTGCTGAATCTTTAGGCACGTTCAGCGTCAACTTAACTTCTGTGCTTTTATTAGCCTTCAGAATGAAATTGTTCTTAGAGAACGATGCCCATTCACTGACTTTGGTAATGCCTTCTTGGTCGTAGGACAAGAGCCCGTTTGTTTCTTTTTGGGCGCCGACAGAGAGCTGAATTTTTTGATCAACGTTTGAGGTGCTTGCTACCATGACTGTTCTAGACCCGGAACTTCCGGGCTCAATGACGAACCAAAGTTTGTTGTTCTGATTTACATCCTTACTGGAGTCCTGGCCGCCTACCAAAACTTGAACTGCTACGCCAAGGTCGTCACCCGCAGCTTTTGAAATTGTTGGCAATGACACAAGCCAAGCGGTGAAAAAAAGAATCAGAATCTTTCGTATCAAAATGTTTTGTATTCCTTTGAAATCAAAGAAGTTTGGGCGAGCGGTTCCCCACTCGCCCAAACATAATTGTTTTTCCTAGTTATGGTGTTGGCGCAACAGCATCTGCAACTGCAAGAGATGTGACAAGTGTTGGACCGGTGTAGTTATAGGTCTCGTTACCGTACTTTGGTGTCTTATTTGCTGGAATTGTGGTGGCGTAATTCATAGTCCAAGAACATTTATTTGTTGTCGATATTTCAGTTCTCAGATTCGAGCTTCTAACTGGCGTAGAAGTAGTCTGTCCAGAGTAGATTGACGCATCGGATACCACTGCAAAGTTGTTTGTCTCGCAATCCGAATCGGGGGTTGCAGTGATAGCTAGTTTGTTGTCACTGGTCAGTTCAAAGTTCATGGATGTATCAGAGCTGTCCAATCGGTCGGTGGCCGCTGTGAATGCTGTCATCTCTCCTTCCGCTAATGCCACGGTAAGAGATGCAGACTGCTTATTTGAGTCTGAGTACCATGAACAATTTGTTGAAGTGGCACTGTAGGTTGAGCTGCCATTTACGAAGGCACTAACCTGAGCCGCAGACGAGCCAGATAGATCCACTTCAACACCCTCATAAGTGCTTTCACCTTCGAGAATAATTTCATTACTCAAACCGTTGATGTACCATCCACACCACGGCAAAGTTGTGGTTGACGCGCTTGTAGTTGTGTTGCCAACATTTCCGGAGGCCTCTGTAGGGCGCTCGCCTTCGGCGGCCGTTGCAAGAGCAATTCCGCTGAAACCAGCCGCTAGGCCAGTGATGGCGAAGGTCAAGGCCACCGCTGCGAAAGACTTTTTAATTCGGGTATTCATTTCTTCCTTTCCCCAACGCAACCAAACCGGTTGCGCATATTTAGTTAGAACTAGTTAATTGCCTGGCACTTTCAACCGCAGAATTATTGGCCTCAAAAGGTTCAAATAGCTGTGCTACCACAGCAGAAACTAACCTGCCTGGCTAAATTCTGCTTGAAACAGGCTTTTAGCCCAATACTTGTAGCTGTAAGGAGTGTGCCGTGGGACCGCGAATTCTGATTGTCGAAAATGACACTTTCACGCGACTAATGCTCTACACGGCACTCAAGTCACAGGGCCTACCCAACGTTTTTGAGTCTGCCACTGCATCTGATGCCGCGTTGCTAATAGAGTCTCAGCACTTTGACGTTGCAGTGTTGGATCTGCACTTAGGCGTTGGCCCAACAGGAATTGACGTGGCTCAAGCTATGAGGCGAAAAAATCCCTCAGCTGGCATTGTGTTTCTGACCAGTTTTGATGATCCTAGGTTGCTAAGCCCGTCACTTCCAAAACTGCCAGGAAACTCTCAATACTTAACAAAAAGCCAAATCTCAAACGTAGGAATTTTAATCAAGGCAATTAAGGCAGCTTCCGTTGGTGCAACCCATCAGGTCTCATTAAAGCCAGAAAATCCTTTGGCAGACCTAAGTGACGTTCACTTAGAGACTCTAAAATATTTGGCCGAAGGCTACTCCAATGCGGAGATTGCACGAAGACGGTTTGTTACTGAAAGATCTGTAGAAGTCACCATAACTCGCATCGCCAAGATACTTGGGCTATCACCTGATTCAACAAAAAATCAAAGGGTGCACATGGCGAAGGTTTACTTCAGGGCAAGTGGGCACAGTTTAGATGCTTCCGCTTGATATTAGAAATCTTCGAGCAGATCTAGGCGGCAAAAGCTTTTTAGATAAACGTATCTATTTTGCCCTCAGCCCTTTGTACTTTTTCAATTCAGTACTAATCTCGAGGCACTCACCGGGCGTAGAAAATTGGCTTTGGCTTGGTCTGATTAACTTGATTGCGCTGGCAATCTGTTGGGCTTGGATAGAAATATGTGCAAGATTATTTTTCTCTAATCGCAAAGAAAATCCAGTACCTATCTATCAAGTCATTTTGTTTGGTTTAAGTTTGGGGTCCATAAAAGGGTTAGCCACGGCTGCTACCGCTGTTGCAGTTGGTTTTGAAAGCAATCTTTTGGACAGCATAAATTCAAGAACTTTGCAAACTGCTTTTCTTGGGGTGATGGTAGTGCTTGGCGCTTCAGCTATCACAGCGGCGCAAAACCGATACCAGGAAGAGCGTGACCTATTAATTGCTGAGCGTGTTCAGGAAATTACTAAAAGCACGGAATTTCGAGAATTGAGTTCTGAGATTATTCAAGATCTAAAAACTTTTGTTTCACAAGCCAAAACTCAATTGCGCGAACAAAAAGAACCCGCCAGTAAAGTGATCATGGACATCGTTGAACAAGGTTTGAGGCCCTTAAGTCATAAACTTTGGGAGCGTGAAAATAATAAATTTGCCAATTATGTTCCTGGTGAACTTATTCGCCTTGCTTTGCTAAACAAGAGGTTCTTTGCCGCTCCTACAGCTGGGTTCTATGCGGTAATTACTATTCCTCCAGCACTCTTCTATAACGGTGTAGCAGATGCAGTTCTTAGAACACTTCTTGGGGCACTTATTATTTTTACTGGCTTTTCAATAGGTGGTCTAATCCCAGCCAGAACCCTTTCTTCTGCCATTGGTGTGTATGTTTCAACCCTTGTACTAACTACTTTTGGCATAATGACGCTTAGCACGGCCCTGCTTGGGTCATTGCCTATAGCGGACCCAATCAGTATATCGATTGCAATATTCATTTGGTTTGTTGAAGTTACGTTGGTTCTAGGAATAGCTCGGGTAATGCGTGAAAATCATCTAGAGGTTAGGCGTGAGCTTTTAAGGCTTCTAGGCAGTGAAGGCATAAAAAGTGATGTGCGTGCCTCTAGTAATCTTTTGCTAAATCGTGAGTTTGCAAATTACTTACATGGCAGCATCCAAAATCAACTAATTTCATCAGCATTGAGAATTGAACGTCTTGGTAATGATCCTAAAGAACTTCTTCGAGAGCTTGCCGAGGTAGAGCGCCTTCTTGATAGCGCGGGTACGTTTAGCAGAGTGACTCAAACTGGTTCACTTTTCGAGCAATTGAACGACCTCAAATACAATTGGGCTGGTTTTGTAGAGATAACAATTGATGTTCCAATTGGTAATTTAAATCTGCCACCAATCTTGGGTCGTCAGTTGGCGCAAGTAGCTAATGAGGCAATCTCGAACGCAGTTCGTCACGGTCATGCCAAGGCGGCTCACATTTCCATCCTGCAAACAACGAATCAAGTCCAGATTTCGGTAGTAGACGATGGCCTTGGGCCAGTGAAGAAAAAAGCAGGTTTGGGATCAAAGTTTTTTGATTCCGTTGCTCCCGGAGGGTGGCAGCTGGCTGCTGGCTCAGCGGGTGGTGCCGTTTTTACTTTAGTTTTCGAAGCGAAATAAGGGTTCCGCCCAGCACCGCAGGAATACCGCCGCCTGGGTGAACCGATGCACCTACGCGGCGAAGCCAAGGCCTAAAAATGTTGCCGTATTGCGGGTTATGGAATGGGCCTGACATCCAGAGCGGATTATTCTTGCCATAGAGCGCACCTAGAGCTGAACCCCACTCGCCAAAGTACTCTGGGGTCAAAATGAGGTGATCTTCAAAGAGCTCATCGATTGGTGCATCAAGGCCCATCACCTTTGATATGCGGTCAACCTCGGCACGAACCCAAGGGCTGTTGAGGTCGTAGGTTTTGCCATCGGCAGGTGCAGTCAAAAGCACGGCAACGGTTGGCTTGGTGTTTGGGTAGACCTCACCTGCTTTGTAGTAGTTCACAAAGGCCATGGTCTGCCTAGGTGGCACGGCTGACTCAAGCGCTGCATAAAGTTCTGCAGGTTCATCGGGCATTACCACCGAGTGAGTCACAGTGCCCTCAGGCAGCGGCTGCTTAAGCACGGCATAAATTGCAACACCTGAGCACGAACGCTTGCCCTTTGGCTGCTTAGGCTTCTTGCCAAGCAGCACACGCAGCACCTCTGGGTCTAGTGAGCTGACCACCAGGTCTGCAGGGTATTCGCTATCAACCGTTGTAACCAAACCTTTTTTAACACCGACAACCTTTTGGCCCAACTTGATTTGCGCACCGGCAGCAGTTGCCAGCTTTGCGATGGTCTGCGGAATTTCATTTACGCCACCAACCGGAACTGAGATGCCCTGCGAGGCCATGGCAGCTGTCATTGATGCGTAGATTGCAAGCGTTTGTTTGGGTGATACGCCCGCGTTCAAAGTGTGAATTGCAATTACTTCGCGAAGACCAGCGGGCATCCACTTAAGTGACTTGATGTAGCTCTGAGTGGTTAGACGTGTACCGTAAACCTTGAGCATTGCACCAAGTGCAGGCAAAGCTTTTGGGTCAAACGGATGCGCAGTCAACAAAGTTGAAATTGATGATGTGATTTGATCATGCTGTTTTTGAAATCTTGACCACGCGTCAAACCATTCGTGATCGGGCTTTACCGGTAAATCGGTTTCGTGCTCACGAAAAAAGTAGCGGCCAACTTCATTTAGTTTTGTGAATTCAATCGCTGGAACGCTCGAATGCTTAGCGGCACCAAGCTGATCGTAGGTATCTAAGAATTGTTGCCACACTTCAGGAAAGGTAACTAGCGCTGGCCCGGTATCCATGCGTTGGCCTTTAACCTCAACGCGGCGGCTCTTGCCACCTATCCAGTTGTTTCGCTCTAAAACGGTTACTTCATAGCCTGCTTGAGCAAGTAGTGCCGCACTTGCCAGGCCAGATATTCCGGCACCAAGTACAACAGCTTTTTTCACTAGTACACGCCTAGAAAAATTGCGGCCACCAATTGCACACCTGCAACCGCTCCGGCAACATAAGGAAAAGTAATTGAGTATTTGTATAGATCGTGGGCAACTTTAGGGGTTGGGTTTTGCCAGACCTTCAGCACCAGGTAGCCAGAAATCAATAGGTTTACAAAAGCAACCGGCACGTTCACCATGGCAAACAGCACTGTGGCAACCAACCACCAGAAACCACACCAGATCAAAGTCTTTTTCACGCCAAGGTGCACAGCGGTTGTGACAATACCGGTGTCAGCATCTTGCGGAATATCCTGAATTGCATCGTAGGCATGCTTGGCAATAGACCAAGCCATCAGCGCGAACACCGCCAACCAAATTGGCTCTTTACCAAGGGCAAGTGGAACAAAGGCCAACGGAAAGGCGTAATCGGTGTTTGAGAAGCTGTCTAGATAAGCGCGGGCCTTTAGGCGAAGCGGCGGGGCAGAGTAGAAGGTAAAGAACAGGGCGTAGGCCAACATCCAGGCGGTGGCCTGCCAAGGAAGAGTTAGGGCAAAGTAGCCAAGGAACGGCAGGTTGGTGAGTAGCACGCCCCACCAAATTGGCTTGACTTCATTGGGCGAAATGTGAGCACCCTCGTAGCCACCCTTGCGGGCGTTAATGTTGTCTGTTTCTTGGTCGAAGATGTCGTTGATGCCGTAGATAAGAAGGTTAAAAGGTAGCGTGACCCAAATCAGAATTGGCAGCACGCGCCAGTCCCAGATGAAACCGGCCAACCACATGCCCATCACGGTGGTGCCGATGGTGTTGATCCAGAGGACTGGTCTTGAAATGATAACTAGGCGTCTTAGCACCCTCTAAGCCTACGCTCAGTTGCCTATAACCTTGCCGAAATCACTGGCGAAATCACTGGCGCTTGGCGTGACCGAATTTAGCCAGTACGTATTCCTCTAATAGAGCAACCAGGTTGTAAAGAACTATGGAAACAACTGTGATAAGGGCCACGTAGGTCCAGACTTCAGAAGGCCTGGCCCTTCCAATTGCCGAGACTATGGCATAGCCGATTCCTTGGCCAGTGGCCAGCCACTCTACAAGAAGAGCTCCGGTGATGGCACCGGGCACCGATATTTTGAGGGCGGCAAAAAACAAAGGCAGCGATGAAGGCAGTGCCACTGTGCGAAGAACATCTAACTTATTGCCACCGTAAACTTTGACAAGATCAAACATGGCCGCTGGTGCACTTCGCAATCCAAAAACAATATTTACTAGCGCAGGAAACAGCACAACAATTGCACCCATCACCGCAACTGACATTTGCTCGCGCCCAAAAATCAAAACAATTATTGGTGCCATGGCAATCAGCGGAACAGAACGAAGCAGCATGGCAATTGGCATCAGCGATTGTTCGATTCCTTTTGAGAGACTGAACAACAACGAAAGCAAAGTGGCTAGTGACATGCCAACTACAAAACCAATAGAGGCATCAAGCATGGTTTGTGTGAGTGCTTCTGAAACCATGATGCGGTTTTCGCCAGCCGTTGGCACCTCAAACAAGAACTTATAAACATCAAGTGGGTTCTTACCAATGAATGGCTTTACATTAAATGCCCAAAGCGCAAAGAACCAAAGCAGCACAACCACCAAAAGTGAAAGCAGGGTGTTGCCCAGTAGCTCTAAAGCACGGCGCCTAAGTGAAATCATGCTTGCCCCGTACTGCGCGACCACGGGGTTACAAAGCGGGCTACCAATCCAACAATTGCGTAGGCGGCACCGGCAATTGCACCAGAGGTAATGGCCAGAGTCCACACTCGGGCAACCTCAAGTGACTGTTGCGCATTCACCATGGCGGGGCCAAAACCAACATCGGGGCCACCAACGTATTCACCAAGAATGGCGCCAAGAAAAGCGGCCGGCGCAGCAATTCGCAAAGCGGCAAAAATTGATGGCAAGGCGGTTAGCAGTTGAACCTTAATAAGCCTGTGCCATGCATTGCCGCCGAACACGGTAACCACATCAAGAGCTGCGCGGTCTGCCGATTTAACTCCGGTCATTGCTCCAACCATGGTTGTGAAAAACACGCTTAGGGCGGCCAACGCAATGGCTGTTTCTGATGGTTGACCAGCGGCCGGCGCACCAAGCACCAAGCGAATAATTGGCCCAATAGCCACAATCGGAATGCAATATGTAATTAGTGCAATTTGTGAGGCAAGGTTCTCCAGTTTCGGCAAAGTAAGCGCCACCGCAGCCAAAGCTAAGGCCGCAAGGTTGCCCCAAAGAAAACCAATGCCGGCTTCGGTGATTGTAATAATGGCGTTTCTGGCGAAAAAAGAAAATCCGTCTTCGGCAAATTGATTTAAAACTTCTGGCGGTGTTGGAATTGCGCCCACAGATTCAGTTGAACCTTTTGGTGTGTTTCTAAAAGATGTTGCCGCCACCAACCACCAAAGCAAAATCACACCCACACTGCCGAGGCCGCCGGATATCCATTTCTTGTTCGTCATTACGAAACTACTGGTCTTCTTGAATGTTTTCGCCATGAGCGCCAAACAACAATTCTGAAGCCTGGTCGTGAAGTGCATGAAATTCAGCTGTTCGCATCATTTCAATGGTGCGGGGGCGCGGAAGGTCTACATCTATTACCTCAACGATGCGGCCTGGGCGCGCGCTCATTACGGCAACCTGATCACTTAAGAAAATAGCTTCGCTAATGCCGTGTGTAACCATCAATGTGGTGGCTGGCTTTTCTGTCCAGATTCGCAGCAGCTCTAGGTTTAGGCGTTGGCGAGTCATATCATCAAGTGCACCAAACGGTTCGTCTAGCAGCAGCACCGATGGCTGCACAACCAGCGCGCGCGCAATTGAAACTCGCTGACGCATTCCACCAGAAAGCTGCGCAGGCTTTGCGTTTTCGAAACCTTGAAGTCCAACCAGTGAAATTAAATCGGCTAATTGTTTCTGATCTGGTTTAGTGCCAGATAGCTCAAGCGGCAGGCGAATGTTGTCGATAACAGATCGCCATGGCATTAGTGCCGAATCTTGAAACGCTATGCCCAGTTCGTGATTTTTTCTCAGCTCGGTAGGGCTCTTGCCATCAACCGTTGCCGACCCCTCGGTGGCGGTCTCTAGCCCGGCAAGAATTCTAAGAATTGTAGATTTACCGCAACCCGATGGCCCCAACAGTGAGAGAAAGCTGCCTCGATCACTGTGCAGTGTTGCGCCATCTAATGCGGTTAGAGTTTCGCGGCCAATTTTGAATTTCTTGGTTAGCCCAGAAATGTTGATGCCGCTCCCCAGCTCTGACGAGAGGGGAGCGGCATCGTTGAAACTCATAACCGTATATTACTTGAGTTCAGGGTTCTCTTCGTAAACCTCGGCTAGAAGGCTCATGTCAAAGAGCTGCTCAGCGGTGATCACAAAACCAGAAGCCTTTAGGGTTGCAAGGTTCAGGGCAATCATCGCGTCGCTAATGGTGAAGAGGCCGTTTGATCGGGTCTCGTCTGTCTGAACCAAGATTTCGTTCTGGGTCTTTGACTGGTATTCCTCTTTATCCTTGACTAGACCAAGGTCTTTACCGTAAACCTCAAGAGCCAAACGTGCTCCCTCTTGTGGGTTGGCAATTGAGTCTTTCCAGCCGCGAATTGTTGCGCGAAGGAAAGCCTTCAGTGCTGCACGGTTGTTGTCAATTGAATCCTGGGTTACTACAAAGCTCTCAGTTACAAATGGCAAACCGTTGTCTGCAAATAGCAAGTTGGTAACTGGGTATCCCTGCTGCTCTACGGTGAAAGACTCGTTGGTTACATAAGCCAAGAAGCCGTCTACTTCACCATTTACTAGCGGAGCTGGATCGTACTGAACCGGAACCTTGGTTACCTTTGAAGCATCAATGCCGTTTGCCTTTAGCAACGCATCAAATAGGGTCTCGTTTGGGCCAGCCTGAACACCAATTTTTTTACCGATAAGGTCCTTAACGGTCTTAATGTTGGCGCCCTCTTTGAGAGAAAGAATTGTGAAAGGGTTCTTTTGGTAGGTGGTACCAATGATCTTTAGTGCAGCACCCTCATTAAGAATGACTGGTGCAACTGAGATTGGGTTTGCAATTCCTACTAGAACGTTTCCGTTTAGAACCTCTGCCTCGGTGGCAGCTGGGCCGGCAACTAGGTTCACTGAGTCAAAGCCAGCTTCAGCGTAGTAGCCGTTGGTGTCTGCAAAGAATTCACCAGCAAACTCTGAGTTTTTGATCCAGCTGAGCTGAACATTTAGGTCGCCAAATGACTGGCTTTCTGAGCTTGTTTCTGCTGCTGGTGCGCAACCGCTAAGGGTTAGGGCTGCAACTGCTACTGCGGCAACTGCTATCTTTCGTATGGACTTGAGCATTAAATAATGTACCTTTCGGGAGTCGTCTTGAAGCTGTTAGATAAGCCCACCACACTAATGTTTCGCTCTTATTTCAGGGGGCTTGCTCCAAGTATGGCAGTAACCGGCATGGGCCGTTGGCGGCGGCAGCTGTGTGGCAAAGGCTTTAGAAGTTCTTTGGGGAGCACTTATCCACAGCCGCCAAGTAAAGCCCGCTAGTTATTGAAAAACAAACAAGACTTTGATAACTTAGCCGTATTGCGATTGGCTCGAACCCAATCCCCCCCGGCGGTATATCCGCCGGGTTTTTCATTTAACGAGGTCTCGAATGAAGCGCATGCTTGTCTTGATTGACGGGCTAAATCTTTTCCATTCATTACAGAGTCAATCGCCTGAACAAACTAATTTGGATCTATCAACCCTTTGTCAGGCATTTGCAAGCAATCACGGCTGCGACACATTTGAGATTCTCTACTTCACAGCACTTGTCGAACACTTAGACAAAAAGAGTCGCTCCAGACAGTTTCAGTACCTAACAAAGCTGGAAGATACGGGCATCCGTGTATTTAAGACGGAGTTCAGAAGCCAACTAGAAGAGTGCTCTGCGTGTGGGACCATGACAAGACGCTATGTAGAAAAGCAGACCGATGTCTCTATAGCCGCTCACCTGATTTCAAATGTGTTTGCTAATTCCGTTGATGAGGTTCTTCTCTTCAGCGCTGATACAGACTTTCTGGCCGCACTGACCTTGATCAGAGAAAAGAAGCCGCACATCAACCTAAAAGTAGTTTCCACCCCGGTTTACTTGAGGCCAATTTATGGCCTGCTGCACAAGAACGGCATAGGCACTATTCGCCTAAGCCCTGAACTTGTTTCTAGGTTTCAGTTCTAAAGACAAGTGTCAACCGATGTCGATTAATGGCTAGGGCGAGCTAGCCTAAAGTAATGCAACTAACTGAAATCCAGATCACGCCTGAACTAAAGGGCGTGCTTGCCGTTCCCGAAGGTAAGGGCCCATTTCCATCAGTTGTCATGGTGCACGAGATCTTTGGCATTGACGATGCCATGCGAGCCCAAATCACTCGCCTTGCCAAAGCCGGCTATGTGGTGCTGATGCCAGATCTTTTCAGCAGGGGCGGCGCCCGCAAGTGCCTAACCGCAACCTTCAAGGCCCTAACCAATGGCACCGGCCAAGCCTTCACAGATGTTGAAGCCGCTAAAGCCAACCTGCTTGCCCGCCCTGACACCACCAAGAAAGTTGGTGTGATTGGTTTCTGCATGGGTGGCGGCTTTGCCCTGTTGTTGGCTAGCCGCGGATACGACGCATCGGCTGTGAATTACGGCATGATGCCTAAAGATGTTGATGCAGCCCTCGAGGGCGCGTGCCCAATTGTTGGTAGCTTTGGCACCAAAGACAAGCAGCTTGCCGGAGCCGCAGCCAAGCTTGAGCTTGCGCTAACTAAAAAGAAGATTGCGCACGATATAAAGGAATACCCCGATACCGGCCACGCGTTCATGAACCCACACCAAGCAGGTGGCCCAGTGTTGGGAACTCTTCTAAGAATTACTGGTGCAAAGCCCAACCCAGAAGCCGCGGCTGATGCGTGGCAAAGAATTGAGAAATTCTTTGGGGAGCACCTTCGGTAGAGGAACAATGATCGGGAAAAAGTTTTATCTGACTTTGTCTGCCAGGTTCTCTAAGTTAAGGACAGCGGCTCTAAACGTGGAAATTGCTTTTTGCATTTGAGACGATGTAATTTCTTCAGAGACAAAGGCACTTATTTTTTCAGACAAAGCGTCACGTTGAACATCAAGTTTTTCCAGGGATGCAAACCACTTCTTTGAAATCGATGTTGGTGGAGTGAGGTCTTCGAGCTGTGTTTTATTCCACATTATTTCTATCAGGTTACCCATTAGACGAAGTGAAGATCGCTCCTTGGCGCGGGATTTCATGTCATCAATGTCCTTCAGCATGTCACTAATTTCACGATGTGCATAGAAAGAAAATGCCTCTTTGCCAGCAGCAGTGTCATTTGTTGTTGGGCTTGGCTCAGGTGAAGGAGAAACATCAGGGGTAGGTGATTCCACGGTCACAGGTGTTGGGCTTACATCAGGAACTGCAGATGCGGAGCTTTCCGTGGTAGTTGAACTCTGCGTATACGAAGAATCCTCCGTTGAGCTAGCGGTGTCTCTAGGGAGGGAAATTAGCCAAGCAATGAATAATACGGAAACAGCAATCGCTGCCCATCGCTGACCTTTGCTGGCGTCAAGCAAATTTCCATCTTTATCTTTAGCCTTGCCTACAAGAATAATTATGAGGTCGATCAACCACCAGATGCCCAGGCCACCAGCCGTCAAAAATTTGACTGCCCCAGACTTGTACTTGCCCAAATAGAACCTGTCGGCTCCGAAGAACCCCAAGAAAAGGCCCAGAGCCCATGCGGCCAAAAATGATTTTGGCGCAGGTATGACAACGCTCATTAATTCCCCCCAAACGTTCAATTCGCTTTAAAGCTAACCTAATTCAAGGGGGAAATCATCACGAATGGATAACTTGATATCCAAATTCTTACCCCGCTGGGATAATTGTGAAAGGTTCATACTTTACTGGACCAATATGGGGGGAAAATGAAAAAGTTAATTGGCGTCATCGCCTGCACAGCTTTGCTGGTTGGAGGAGTGGCTTTGCCTGCGCAAGCCAAGGACATCAAGGGCAGTGGAACTGTCAAAATAGGAAAGACGTATAAGCCAGGCGTTTACGTTTCAGCGAATAGTAACAGCGCGGGGTGCTACTGGGCTCGTCTTTCAGGTTTCAGTGGGAAGTTAGATGACATTCTTTCGAGCGAGTTTGGCAGTGGTCAAATGATCGTCGAGATTCAAGACGGTGACGCAGGTTTTAAGAGCAGTCGTTGTGGCACTTGGAAGCCGATGAAGAATCTCAAACTAATCAAGACTTTGAAAACTAATGGAATTTACCAAGTTGGAACACAGATTCTGCCAGGAACATACGAGTCAAGCAGCAATGACAACTGTTACTGGGCCCGCCTATCTTCATTCGGCGGTGATCTAGAGGAGATCCTTGCAAGTGATTTTGCTTCGGGTCCTCAGATCGTGACCATCGAAGAAGGTGACGCAGGTTTCAAAACGAGCCGCTGTGGAACTTGGAAAAAAATAAGCTAAGACATTGAAAAGAGCTCCGGGTTTCCCTGGAGCTCTTCTAATTTGCGGCTTAGCCAAACAACTCTGCCAGAGTACCTTCATGAGCACCACGCAGATCATTTAGCTGCCAGGTGGCAACATCCTGAATTTCTAGTTCGCCTGAGTTATCGGTGACACCAATGCGAAGCACCGGAATACCGCGGGCTTCACAGAGGCCAACAAACTTTACGTCATCTTCGCGGCCAACAGAAACTAGAACACGACCGGTGGACTCTGAGAACAGAGCACAGGTACGGTCAACGCCATCGCGCTCTTGAATCTCATCAAGCCAGATGCGAGCACCCATGTTGAAGCGAAGTACGCTCTCAACCACTGCCTGAGCCAAACCAGCCTCAGATAGGTCGTGAGCTGAAGCCAATAGGCCTTGCTCGCTGGCAGCATTTAGTGCCTCGGCCAGCTGCTTCTCAAAAGGTAGATCAACAACCGGTGGGCGACCACCCAGGTGAGAGTGAACAACCTCAGACCAAACAGAACCATCTAGTTCATCTTTGGTGGTGCCAAGTAGGTAGATGTTGTGACCTTCATCTTGCCAGCCCGATGGGATTCGGCGAGCAACATCGTCAATCACACCAAGCACACCAACCACTGGAGTTGGGTGAATGGCTACGTCGCCGGTTTGGTTGTAGAAAGAAACGTTTCCGCCGGTCACTGGAATACCAAGTTCCAAACAGCCATCAGCAAGACCTGCAGTTGCCTGCTTGAACTGCCACATTACCTCTGGGTTTTCAGGTGAACCAAAGTTCAAACAGTTTGTAACTGCAACCGGTACTGAGCCAGAAACTGCAACGTTGCGATATGCCTCGGCAAGTGCAAGACGCGCACCCTGATATGGGTCAAGGTAGCAGTAGCGGCCATTTGCATCTGTTGCCAATGCAATGCCAAGACCAGATTCTTCGCTAACTCGAATCATGCCTGAGTCATCTGGCTGAGCAAGTGCGGTGTTGCCGCCAACGTAGCGGTCGTACTGATCAGTGATGAACTTTTTGCTGGCTTGGTTTGGTGTTGAAACAATCTGCACCAACTGCGCCGCAAGCTCTGAAGAATTATCGTTCTGACGGAATAGACCGCGTGTGTGAACACTGTCATTATTTAGCGCATCTTGGTATGAAGGGAATGCAACTGGGCGCTCATATACTGGGCCGTCGTGGGCAACGGTGCGCGGTGGCACGTTGACGATTTCTTCGTGACCCCAGTTGATGTAAAGGCGATCTTCGGCAATTACTTCACCAATAACTGAGAACTCCACTTCCCACTTATCAACGATTGCCTTGAACTTCTTGAAGTCTTTCTTTGGCACGATGCCCATCATGCGCTCTTGAGATTCACTCATCAGAATTTCTTCTGGGGTTAGTGACTCGTCACGCTTTAGAACATCTTGCAGCTGCACGCGCATACCTGCGCCACCATTTGAAGCAAGCTCTGATGTTGCACAAGAAATACCTGCACCACCAAGGTCTTGAATACCGGCAACAACCTGAGCTGCGTAAAGCTCAAGACAGCACTCAATCAAAACCTTCTCGGCAAATGGGTCACCAACCTGAACAGCAGGGCGCTTTGCAGGCCCGGTGCTGTCAAAAGTTTCAGAGGCAAGAACTGATACTCCACCAATGCCATCAGCACCGGTGCGAGCACCAAAAAGAATTACTAGGTCGCCAGGGTTTGAAGCCTTGGCAAGCTTTAGGTCTTCGTGATGCAGAGCGCCAACAGACAAAGCATTTACCAGTGGGTTGCCCTGGTAGACCTTGTCGAACACTGTCTCGCCACCAATGTTTGGCAGGCCTAGGCAGTTGCCGTAAAAACTAATTCCATCAACCACGCCGGATAGTACGCGAGCGGTATCGGGGTTTGATGGTTCACCAAAGCGAAGCTGATCCATCACTGCAATAGGGCGTGCACCCATAGTCAAGATGTCACGAACGATACCGCCAACACCGGTTGCTGCACCCTGGAAAGGTTCAATGTATGAAGGGTGGTTGTGTGATTCAACCTTGAAGGTAACTGCCCAGCCCTCACCAATGTCAACCACACCGGCGTTCTCACCCATACCTACCATTAGGTTCTTGTTCATCTCAGGTGTTACTTTTTCGCCAAACTGACGAAGGTAAATCTTTGATGACTTGTATGAGCAGTGCTCTGACCACATAACTGAATACATGGCAAGTTCTGATGAGCTTGGGCGGCGGCCGAGGATTTCGCGAATGCGTGCGTACTCGTCATCTTTCAAGCCAAGTGCTGCCCATGGCTGCTCTTTGTCTGGAGTTACCGCTGCGTTTGCAGTTGTGTCAACGCCCGACGCGATTTTCTTTTTGCTAAAAATGCCCATTATGCGTTCACCACGTTCTTTAGTACTGATGTGAAAAATTTGAGACCGTCAACACCGCTGCGCATTGCAACTGTGGTGTCAGGGCCAAAGCCAGGTTCAACCGCGTGCTCTGGGTGAGGCATAAGGCCAACAACGTTGCCGCGCTCGTTTCTCAAGCCTGCAATGTCGTTCATTGATCCGTTTGGGTTTACCTCTTTATAGCGGAACGCAATTAGGCCTTCGCCTTCTAGGCGCTTTAGGGTTTCATCGGTTGCGATGTAACCACCCTCACCGTTCTTTAGTGGAATGGTGATTTCTTCGTTTAGGGCAAAGTCGTTTGTCCACGCGGTGGTATTTGACTCAACAATAAGTTTTTGATCGCGGCAAATGAAGTGCTGGTGCTCGTTGCGAATTAGACCGCCAGGTAGCAAGTGTGATTCCACAAGAACTTGGAAGCCGTTGCAAATACCAAGAACTGGTAGGCCGCCCTTGGCTGCCTTGATGATGGATTCCATAACCGGAGCCTGAGCTGCGATAGCACCGCAGCGAAGGTAGTCACCGTAAGAGAAGCCACCAGGTAGAACAACTGCGTCTACCTTGTGCAAGTTTGTGTCAGCGTGCCAAAGGCTTACGGCCTCGCCGCCAGCTAGGCGAACCGCGCGAGCTGCATCGCGGTCATCAAGGGTGCCAGGAAAGGTGACTACACCAATCTTCATTGTGGGTGCCCCTTAGTTCTCTGAAGAGATCTTTACAACGTCTTCAATGACGCCGTTTGACAAGAAGCTTTCACCGATTTCGCGGGCGTCGGCTAGGTCACTATCGGTGATTTCACGATCAAAGTGAAGCTCAATGCGCTTGCCGATGCGTACGGCTGTGATGTCTTTATGCCCCTTGCGGTGCAGGGCGTTGTTTACGGACTTGCCGGCTGGGTCTAGAAGGACCTCTTTTGGCATAACTTCGACGATGATCTTTGGCATGTTTGCTCCGATTGTTGGGAGTTTGCGGGGGAGGCCGAAAAGGCCGTTTTTGGTGATTTTTGTCGTCGACGACGTTGCCGGACACCTTTATTTTAGCGGGTTGCAGGGTGTGTAAAAGTGCGGCTGGCTGTCACGGGTGGCTGATTTACTTGGGCGATGCGAAGCTCACACATTATTTACGTCGATGAGTCAGGAAGCTCTGATTTTGGTGCTGGAAACGAGAGCTATCCCGTGTTTGTCCTTGCCTTCTGCTTGTTCAATGTTGACACCTACATAAACCAAATTGACCCCTCATTTCAGCGTCTCAAATTCCAGCATTTTGGACATGATCTTGTGATTCTTCATGAAAGTGACATTCGAAAGAAAGTTGGGGCATTCAAGGCTCTCAATGACCCAATATTCCGAGAGCTTTTCCTGGATGATCTAAGCCGGACAATCACGAAATCTGATTTTCGAATCCTTCCAATTATTCGAACCAAGGAAAACGAGGGACATCATGAACCTGAAATTTACACAAATTCGGCAGTTGAAGGGCTAAATCGATGCGTGGAATGGCTAAAAAGTAATGGAAAAGTGGGGGAGGAACTAATTTTTGTGTTGGAGTCAAGGGGGCCCAAAGATGACCGACGACTCTTGGAGGCCCTGGAAAGCATATTTTGGCACCGCCGTGAACCTCAAGTTACCGTTAAATTCGTGCCCAAAGCCTTCGCGAGCACCGGACTTCAGATTGCAGATTTGGTGGCCAGGCCAATCGGTTTAAGCGCCATACGACCTGGTCAGGTAAACCGGTCATTCGAAATGATTCGAGACAAGATAGTTCATTAAAGTAAAAAGCCCTCCCTCGAAGGGAGAGCAGTTACCGATCGGGAACCCCCAACCTCAAATAAGCCCTTTTCAACTTTCGTATGAAGCGCCGACCGAGAATCCCGACCCATTTGTTTAAGCCAAAAATAGCACCGGGTGCTGACATTTCGCAAGGCTGAGCGGTGCGCTGTTGATAAAAAGTGACCAGACCAAATTAGTGTCCAACCCCACATATCCGTATTCGGCCCTGGGTACATTTGATACCTTTAAGGCGGTTCAAATGGTTACTTAGGCGAATAATTCGTTGATTTATGGCCTAAATGGGGGATTCAAGTGGGTATTTTTGGCAATGATGAGCGCCCAAGCGGCGACGACGTTGACCTATACCTAGAAAAGCGCATCGAAGAACCCCGCGAGGCTATGCGGGTTACCCCTGGCGAACACCACCTGCGGGTTCACGGCCAGACCAAATACGCCACTATCCGTGCAAATTTGTTGCACCAGGGGCAAAAAACCGGCTTGGCTTTTTGGCAGGGCAAGGTTTATTTAGAGACCCGTTTGGTTACCGAGTGGGGAAACACCACCAAAACCATTTTCGTGATTTTGCACAACGATGTTCCGATCGGCGAGATTAGCGAATTTGATTTGAAGGCCAAGGGTCTTTTGGAGTTCACCCTTGAAGCTGAATACTTTGGACGCGCAATAATCACCGATGATTTAATCGGCAACATTGTGCATTTGTTCATCAATCCTGTGAATCGTGTGCATTAGATTTTAAACACCTGAAATGTGAATAAGGCCCCGGCGGGAACCGGGGCCTTATTTGCTTAAGTTGAGTTTTGGTTTTTGCTTACTGCTTTAGAGAAGCTTCGCCGGCAGCCCAGGTGAGGTATCCGCCATCTAGGTTTTTAACATTGGCGCCGTTGGCTTTTAAGATTTGGGTGGCAATGTGACCGCGCTGACCAACCTGGCAGTAAACCACAACGTTATCCATTTGCACTTCACTTAGGCGATCGCGTAGTTCCTCTACTGGAATGTTTAACGTGCCAGGAATATTTGCAAAGCCGTGCTCGCCACCCGAGCGAACATCAATTACCTGTGCACCATTTGCACGTGCAGTTTCAAGTTGGTGCCACTGAAGCGTAGGGGTTGTTCCGTTCAGAACATTATTGCCAACGTAGCCAGCAATGTTGATGGCATCTTTTGCCGAACCAAACTGCGGTGCATAGGCAAGTTCAAGATCCATTAGATCTTCAATAGTTAGGCCACCGCTTTTTGCGGTTGCGTGCATTGCAGTTGCAATTACATCTATGCGCTTGTCTACACCGTCTTCACCGTTTGCTTGTGCGCCAAGAATTTCTCCGGTTTCAGGATCAAACAAAACTTTCATTGAAAGACGTTTTGAACCCGGGTAGTAACCCGCGTGATTATTTGGGTGCACGTGAATGATTTGGTGCCTGATGCCAGCCTTTACAGCGGCACGTTCGCTAAGACCCGTGATACCAACTGCAAAACCAAATGCACCAAGAATTGCCGTGCCTACTGAGGCGTGAGCCTGTACGTTTTGCCCAGCAATTACATCGGCAATTAGTCTGCCGTGGCGGTTAGCCAGGTTAGCAAGTGGGATAAGGGTTTGCTCGCCGGTTAGCACGCCGTTTTTTTCAACTGCATCGCCGGCTGCAAAAATATTTGGGTCACTGGTGCGCTGTTGTTCGTCAACCCATAGTCCGCCAGTTGAGCCAATTTTTAATCCGGCAGCTTTAGCAAGTGCGTTATCGGGGTCAACACCGGCCGCTGTGAAAACAACACCGGCATCAATGTGAGTGCCATCTTTCAAAATAACTTTGTCTTTGGTGATGTGATCTGCTTCTGTGTTAAGAAGAATTTTCACGCCGTGCTTTTCAAGTTTTGCTTGCAGTGGCTGAACCATCTCTGGGTCAAACTGAGAAAGAATGCTGTTGCCGCGTTGAATTATGGTTACCGGAATGTCCATGTGACGCATGTTCTCGGCAATTTCGATTCCAACAAAACCGGCGCCAAGAATTGCTACCGATTTATGTTCTGAGTTCTTTAGCGCTTCTTTCACCATGTCGGCATCGGTCACGTTGCGCAGCCAAAGTGCGCGCTCGATTCCAGGCACATCCAGTTTGCGTGGGCGGGCACCGGTTGCAATTACTAGGTAGTCGTAGGTATCGGTGTGCGATTCGCCAGTGGCCAGGTTCTTGACCTCAACGGTTTTTGCCTCGCGATTGATTGAGGTGACCATGTTTTGCACCATGGCCTTGATGCGAAAGCGGTTCCACAGCGCCTCTGGGGTTTGAAGCAAAAGGTTGTCGCGGCGAGAGATTACATCGCTAACAAAGTAGGGCAGGCCACAATTGGCATAGCTAACGTGCTCACTCATTTCGTAAACCGTGATCTGGGCCGATTCATCTAGGCGGCGAAGCCTGGCGGCAGCTGACATTCCAGAGGCCACGCCTCCAATAATTACTACTTTCACGTATTCCTTTATATGTAAGTGGGGGTGGAATTAAGCCAAAGACATGAATGCTTTTTCAAGGGCCACGCGTTCGGCGTCACCCTCAGGGCTGTTGGCGCAGGCGCGCATTCCGGTAGAGATGATTGTGAAGCCAGCACGGCTGAGTGCGGTTGAGGCCGCCGATAGTTGATTTAAGAGTTCTGTGCAATCACGGCCCTCATCAAGCATCTTGATGATGCCACCAATTTGGCCTTGAACCCTGGAAAGGCGGTCACGGGCTGACTTAAGTTCTTGGGCGTCTAGCTGCATTTTTGCTCCTATTTAGAGTCTGGGTGGTTGCGCTTTATAAGATTTAACTATACCCTAGGGGGTATACGAAAGGAAGACAAAAATGTCTAAATTCTTCAAGTTTCTAGCCGCGGCGGTGATTGCTGTTTTTGCCGTTGGTTCACTTTCAGCTTGTTCATCACCAGAGCCGGTTGACATGAACACCTACGCAAGCGTGATTGACGTTCGCACACCAGAGGAAACTGCAGCGGGATATTTAGAGGGAGCTTTGCTCTTTAACATTCAGGGCTCTGAATTTGCTGCACAGCTAGACACCCTAGATAAAGCTGCAAACTATTTCATCTACTGCCGTTCAGGTAATCGCGCCGGCCAGGCGATTGAGCAGATGAAATCTGCGGGCTTCACCGGCACTCTAACTAATGGCGGCTCACTTGCTGATGCAGCAACCGCTACCGGATTGAAAGTTGTTCAATAATGAAAATTCTTACAGGCGTTGCAACATTTGCTGCAACAGCACTACTACTGACCGGTTGTTCGGCTCCAGCGCAAACAACTTCAGAACCACAGGTTGCTTCACCTAGTGCAACAGCAACAGCAGAAGCATCTGCGGCACCCAAGGTAACTACCGCGCCCAAAGCGCCGGTAGTTGACAAAGGTATTGCAACCGCTGATGCGACTGAGGAACAACTTGTCTATTTGATCGAAGAAGAGAAACTAGCGCACGATGTTTATGCGGCCATGTTTGATCTTTGGGGCTCAAAGGTGTTCGGCAATATTTTGAATAGTGAAGAAACACACCAGTCACAGGTATTGGCGGTTATGGCAACTAGAGACATTGATGACCCACGTAGTTCAAAAGCAGGAGTTTTTGTTAACAAAGAACTTCAGGATCTATATGACGAATTAATTGCCAAGGGTTCAAAGTCGGCGGTAGACGCTTACGAAGTGGGCGTTGCAATTGAAGAACTAGACATCGATGACATCAGCAAGATGCTTGCTACGGCAAAAGATGCCGACGTAATTGCCATGATGGAAAACTTGCGCAAAGGTTCTGAGAACCACCTTCGCGCTTTCAACAATCAGCTATAAGAAAGAAAACTATGTGTTCAAAAGTAACCTGCCGCAAGTGTGGCAAAGCAACCTGGTCTGGCTGCGGTCAGCACGTTAACGAAGTGATGCGCGGAATTCCAAAGTCGCAGCAGTGTGCGGGTCACGCAAATGACCCTAAAGAACCCGGCTTCTTTGCCCGCTTATTTGGCAAGAAGTAAAGATTCGGCAAGAAGTAAAGATTTTTAGAAACCCAGAAAGGAAACAATTATGTGTTCACCAGCTCTATGCGAAACCTGCAACAAAGTCACCTGGACCGGTTGTGGTGGTCACATTGAAGAAGCGCTAGAGGGCGTTCCTCAAGATCAGCTTTGCACCTGCAATAACTAACTATTTAGAAGTCAGCTCTTCAGTAACAAGGTCTGCCACCACGATGAATGCTTTTGTGGTGGTACCTAGGTTATTAAAGGGATAACAAGTTGTAAGGGTAAGCACCGCACCCTTAGTCGGAACAATCACTGTTCTGTTCGTTCTTTCGACAATTCGAAACTTACGAACTTGATAGGTGAAGGTTCCGGCTTTTGTTTTAACCAGGATTAAGTCTTTGACTTTTAGCTCACCCAAACGATTGAACACAGTTGTTCTGTGACCCGATAAAACAGCGTTGTCCGATTCCCCAGGCAGCACACTCTTTACATAATGACCAACGCCTTTGGAAAGTTGTTCTGTGTTAGTGCCTTCGAATAGTGTCCAACTTAGATTCAAACTTGGAAAAGTAATTGTTCCGATACGATCATCAATATTTGGTCGTATGGGGTAAAGCGCAGGCCTATGGCTTGGGCTGGATTCGGGCAAAACCACAGGTGGCGAGGCTGATGCTGATGCAGCAGGTTTTGGCAAGGGAATTGGTTCGGCCTGAGGTGGCATCAACTCTCGAACACCCAAAAAGGCGTAAAGAATCAATACGATTCCAAGTGAAACTAGAAATGCCGGAAAAATTGCCCCAACATCTTTGGGGTTAAATATTTTCGTTTTATCTACGCTTCCGGCCCATAACCAACAGCATTGCACCAAGCAACAGAACCAGGAACCCGCCTACTGCAATGTAGACCCAAGGAGTCTCTGTGTTTGGCAGTTCTCCCCCGGCGATGGTTGATGCCTCTGGGGTTGGTGTGGCTGAATCTACTGGTGTCTCTGATGCAACCGGAGTTGCAGTTTCAGTTGGAGTAGATGTCTGGGTTGGCGTAGCGGTTGCCGAAGTGGTTGGTGTAGAAGAAACCGAGGGAGTAGGCGACGCGCTTGGAGTTGGGCTTGCGGAAGCAACTGCACACGCATCATTAACGATTGTTGTGTTGTTCAAAGTTACTGCGGCATTGCGAGCCAAGAGCTGCCCGTTAATTGATGAGCCACCGTCATCGGTGATTGAGGTTAATGCGAACACGTGGCCAACAAAATTAGAGCCTGTGCCCAAAGTTGCTGACGAACCTACTTGCCAAAATACGTTGCAGGCTTGAGCTCCGTTTATAAGTGACACAACGCTGGAACTTGCAGTGGTAAGAGTTGATCCCGCCTGAAAAATCCATACCGAATCGGGATTGTTTGCACCGTCAAGAATTAGTGTTCCAGTTAATCCAATGGAACTAGCCCCTGTGTAGACACCACCAACAAGAGTCTGGCCACCTAGGTCTGAAGATATCGTGGCCGTTGATGTGCGAGCGGCGGCATCTAGGTAAGCACTGTCAAGTGCAGCTTTGGCCCCAACAACTATGGCTTCGGCCGCAAGGTACTTAGTGCCCGTGGTGGTAACTGAACTAGCACCCGTGAAAGTTGGCGTTGGGGCACTTCCCATGTCGCCGCCTGCAGTACCCGAAACAGTGGTTGCACCGGTATTCGTAATGGCCGAGCCCGCAAGTACCGCAAAATTTGAAGAATTGCCTAGCGGCACAGGCGAAGCCGCATTTGACGAAGAGTTTCCGGTAAAGAAAATTACGGTGACAGCAACAACAATTGCAATTGCAGGCAAGCCAAACTTGACGAAGTTGGAATTAATTTTTTTCGTTTCCGCGGCCATGAAGGCGCCCCCTTGGTAATGTCTGGAGCCCAGCGGCCCCTAATGCCAGACTACGCCACTTCTTGAGTAAGTCTTTCGACCAGCTCTGCGTACTTATCGGATGTCCGGTCTACGATTTCTGCGGGCAACTGTGGTGGTGTGCCCTGCCGATTCCAGTTATCAGCCAACCAGTTGCGCACAATTTGCTTATCAAAACTGTCTTTGCGTTCACCGCGATCCCAAGCGGCTTTGCTCCAGAAGCGTGACGAATCTGGAGTTAGCACTTCATCACCAAGTGTGATTGCACCGGTTGCTGGGTCAACGCCAAATTCAAATTTTGTGTCGGCAAGAATAAGCCCCGCCTGCTCCGCAAGCTCAGAAGCTTTTTTGAAAACAGAAATGCTCAAATCGCGAAGCGCGGCCGCGTTTTCGGCACCGATAATTTCAACCACCTGCTCGTAGCTAATGTTTTCGTCGTGCTCGCCCATTGGGGCTTTGTAGGCAGGGGTGAAAATTGGTTCAGGCAGTTTGCCACCAAAGTGTAAACCCTCAGGCAGTTTGATGCCACAAATTGTTCCGCTGGTTTCGTATTCTTTCCAGCCAGATCCACTGATGTATCCGCGCACCACACACTCGATTGGGAACATCTCAAGTTTTTTTGCAATAGTGCCGCGCCCAGCAACTTCTGTGGGGACGGCAACCTCGTTTGTGGTGTGGTTTGGCACGTCTAGGCGTTCAAACCACCAATTAGTCAAAGTGGTTAGGTGCTTACCTTTGTTTGGAATAGCTGGTTCAAGCACGTGGTCAAAAGCACTGACGCGATCTGAGGCAACAACAAGAATTAGGTGTGACAGCGCTGGGTCTTCTGATTCGTAAAGGTCGCGAACCTTGCCACTGTAAACATGCTTCCAGTTTGGAATTGAAAGTGCACTCACTTACTGTGCAACTTTCTTAGCGATGTCTTTGCGGTAGTGACTTCCCCGCAGTTGTATCTTTTCGATACCGGCATAAGCCTGTGCCCGTGCACCAGCGAAGTCTTTGCCGGTGGCAACAACAGAAAGAACACGGCCGCCGGTAGCCATCAATGCTTCTTCGCCGTCTTTGTTTTCGACACCCTTGTTATCATCGACCTTCTTTTCGGTCGATGCATGACAGACCTCAACACCTGTTGCCTCTGCATCGCCGATTCCATAAATAGGGCGGTTGGGCGCTGAGGTGTCTGGGTAACCTTCAGATGCAAGCACCACGGTGATTGCCACGTCTTTTGAAAACTCTGGGTCTGAAGTGGTTTCTAGGTGACCGCTTGCAGATTTGTAAAGCAAGTTACTTAATGAAGAATTCAATCGGCGAAGCACTACCTGGGTTTCAGGGTCACCGAATCGGGCGTTGAATTCAATAACGCGAAGGCCGCGCTTGGTCATGATTAGTCCGCAATATAGAAGCCCAACAAAAGGTGCACCTAAGCGGGCCATCTCGTTGATGGTTGGCAGTGCCACGGTGTCTTCTACTTCTTGAACAAAACCTTCAGGCAACCAAGGAAGCGGAGAGTAAGCACCCATGCCTCCGGTGTTTGGGCCTTCGTCGTTGTCATAGGCACGTTTGAAATCTTGTGCTGGTGTAAGCGGCAGCACTGAATGGCCATCACTCAAAAAGAAAAGTGAAACCTCTTGGCCATCAAGAAACTCTTCAACCAAAATTCCCATTGAAATAAATTTCATTGCGTGCTCAATAGCGGCATCTCGATCTGAAGTTACGATTACGCCCTTACCCGCGGCAAGGCCATCTGCCTTAATTACGTATGGGGCGCCAAAGTCATCCATGGCATCAATAACTTCTTCAATGTTTGAGCATTCTCGAGCCATTCCGGTTGGCACGCCGGCCGCTGCCATTACCTCTTTGGCAAAAGATTTTGATCCTTCTAGTTGGGCGGCCGCCTGCGACGGGCCAAACACCGCGATGCCCTCAGAGCGAAGCGCATCTGATACGCCTGCAATAAGTGGTGCCTCAGGACCAACAATTACCAACTCGGTGCCGTGCTCAAGAGCAAACTTCACCACATCAAGTGGCAGGTTTGGATTTAGGTCAGCTTCGCAACGCACCTCAAGCGCAATTCCGGCATTTCCTGGAGCCACGATGATATCGGTGGCGGCAGTTCCGGTGCGCACCAACGCCTTAACAATTGCGTGCTCACGGGCGCCCTGACCCAAAACAAGTATCTTCACAGTGTCAATGTTACTGGCAGGGAATTCGCAGCATTTTTCGTTTATTCTGGCCTGATGAACAAGACCTCGCCCAAGGCAGCACTGGCTGCAGCCATTCTTACTCTTTCGCTTGCGCTGACTGGTTGCGCTACAAGCACCGATACCAGCCACGATGCCGGAAGCCACATGGAATCGAAGATCACCGAGACTGCCGGTTTTGCCCAAATGATGATTCCACACCACATGCAGGCCATCACCATGGCGGCCTATGCCAAAGAGAACGCCAAAGATCCTCAGGTCTTGGCTCTTGCGCAGCAGATTTACACCGGTCAGGCAGCCGAGGTTGAAACCATGAAGGCATGGCTTGGCGGCGCCGAGCCGACTGAAGGCATGATGAGCGATGGCATGTTGACCGATGCTGAAATGACTGCACTAAATGAAGCCAAAGGCGCTGATTTCGACAAGTTGTTCCTTGAAGGCATGGCTGCACATCACAAAGGCGCTCTAGCTATGGCGACCAGCTTTCAAAGCACAGAAAATGCTGAGCTTAAAAAATTGGTGACAGGCATTCTGCAGGTTCAGACTGTTGAACTTTCAATGATCAAAATTTTGCAAGATAAATAATTAGTAGTTAGGCCGGACTAAAGTCCCCGCTCATTCGCTGATGCAACGTAACCTTAAGGTTGCGACACAATCATCGGGGGAACAGTGTTCAAGTTTTTACGCAATTCAAAATACACAACCTTAATTGCGCTTAGCGCTCTGGCGCTTTCAATCTTTAGTGCCGCATTTGCAATTGCCGATGCCTACGTTGGCCGAACTACAACCCTTGCCAGTGCCCTGCAATCAGTTGGTTTGTGTCCTGTACCTGCAGCTACATCTGAAGCGGTTGCAGACACTGAGAACACCGTGCCCGTAGAAAAGCCAACCCCGCAAACTAGCGAATCATCATCTGCGCAGCCAGCGCCAACCATTACGGTTTCTGCAGACCCTTCTGCTTCACCTATAAAAGGTGCAACCGGGGCTACTGGTTCTAAAGGTGCAACCGGTTCATCGGGTTCTGCTGGAACCAGCGGTAGTGATGGTGCGACTGGTGCTTCCGGAGCATCGGGCGAAAAGGGTGACACCGGTGCTACTGGAGCAACTGGCGCTACAGGGGCAACTGGCGCACAGGGACCAGCCGGAATTTGCGACCTCTCAAACATTCTTAGTGTGAATGGTGATCTTGTTCCAGCAATAGACAACACCTACAACCTTGGAACACTAGAAAAGCGTTGGAAGTCGCTGCAGCTTGGTCCTGGAACTTTGTGGATTCAAGATTCAGAGGTAACTCCTCCAACTCAGGTTGGTCTAACAGTTAAGAGCGGCGCGCTTCTTCTTGACGGTGCCGACTCACTTCGAATTGGCAACATGCGCCTAACGGCAACGGGCTTAACTTCAATACTTACTAATTCACCAATTACCTTGGGCGATAACACGTTCGCAGAATATGTGGAACTGCAAGCTCAGGGTTTGAAGTTTAAAGACGGCACAACCCAGAACACCGCGGCTACAGGCACGGTTGGTCCTGCCGGCCCAAAGGGTGACAAGGGTGACACCGGTTCACAAGGCCCACAGGGTGAACCGGGAACTGTGGAAGGCTTTATCGAAGTGCCTGTTTGCATTGATACAGAAAACAATGGTCAAAACAAAATGGCTATGTTCTATGGCACTTGTGAGAAGTTGGAAATGAAGGGCACCGATATTTCGATGCTGCAGCGCAAGTAATTACCTAAATAGTTACTGGCACAATTGCTCTATGAGCGAATTCATCAGAAAGCCCAATGCAGCTGATGATAAGTATTCGCGCGGTGTAGTGGGTTTCATAACCTCAGGCAACCAGTATCCCGGAGCTGCTCTGCTTGGCATCACCGCTGCAATGCGCACCGGTATTGGCATGGTTCGCTATCTGGGCCCTAAGCGCGTTGCTGATTTAGTTTTACTTGCACGCCCAGAAACTGTTTTGCAAGATGGTCGCGCGCAAGCCTGGGTTGTAGGTTCTGGTGTTCCTATTGATGATGCCGAACAGGCAGAGCGTATTCGCAAACTTGCCGGTGAGAAAACTCTTCTAGTTGTTGATGCGGGGGCACTGCAGATTGTTGATTTCAAGAACTGTTCGGCAACCTGCGTTCTTACCCCTCATGCCGGTGAAGCAGCAGCCCTTTTGAATTCACTTGGTCATGTTGCTACCCGTGCCGAGATTGAGACAGATCCAATCAAATTTGCACTACTTATATCAAGCATCACCAATCAGCTCACAGTGCTGAAGGGTAATCGCACAGTCATTGCCCAAGTGTCTGCAAATGGTACCAAGCACTACCAATTTGATCCGGCCCCCGCTGTGCTTGCTACTGCAGGTAGCGGGGATGTACTTGCGGGAATTTTGGGTGCATTGTTGGCGGCTAATGCCCAGAGCATTCTTTCTGGCGATGCCGATCTCTTTGAAGTGGTGAAGGCAGCAATCAGTTTGCAGGCCCAAGCCGCTGCTTTTGCCGCTCAAGACTCAACAGTTGTTGCACTGGATATCGCCGAAGCTGTTGGTCGAGTAGTAGCTGCAGCACAATAGATCTATGGCTAGACGCAGAATCAAAGACGCCGATGGGCGGGCAGCGGTTGCTGCCGTCAGGGTATCGGGGTTGGAAGCTGCCGATGAGAACCAGCTAGCCACCGCCTGCCGATACCTATTAGAGGAGTTGGCTGAGCGCGCCCCCGGCAACAGCGTGGAAGTGCGGGTACCTCCTTATGGGGCAACCCAGTGCATTGAGGGACCTAGGCACACCCGCGGAACTCCGCCAAATACCGTGGAAATGAGCCCCGATGTGTGGTTTGCGTTGGCAACCGGCGGATCGAGCTGGTCGCAGGCGCTCGCCGAAGCAAAGGTTCAAGCCTCTGGAACCAGGGCCGATTTAGCCCAAGTTTTACCTCTTATTTAGATTCGAGGGGTTCGCCTAGGTATTCACAGGATTCACTGGGCCAAGGCTTGAGGTTCAGAGATTACTCTTAATCAGTGAAGAGTTCTGAAGCAATCCTGCGAGCCCTTGAGGCCGAGTCCATTGAAATCCTGCGCGAGGCAGCCGCTTCGTTCCGCAAGCCGGTACTTATGTATTCAATCGGCAAGGATTCATCGGTGTTGCTTCACCTGGCTCGCAAAGCTTTTTACCCAGCCCCAGTGCCGTTTCCGCTTCTTCACGTAGACACCACCTGGAAGTTCCGCGAAATGATTGATTTTCGCGACAAGGTAGTTGCCGATTTTGGTTTGAACCTGATTAAGCACACCAACCCAGATGGCGTTGCCGACAACGTGAACCCTTTTGATAGCGGCGCATCGGAATACACCCGCGTTATGAAAACCGTTGCGCTTCGTCAGGCTCTAGACGAGCACCAGTTTGATGCAGCAATTGGTGGCTCTCGCCGCGACGAAGAACGAAGCCGCGCTAAAGAGCGCATCATGAGTGTGCGAGAACCAGGACACCGATGGGACCCGCGAGCACAGCGCCCAGAACTTTGGCGCACCTACAACCCAAGACTTGCACCGGGCCAAACCATGCGAGTGTTCCCACTGTCTGACTGGACCGAACTGGACATTTGGGAATACATCAAACTTGAAAACATTGAAATTAATTCTTTGTACTATGCCAAAGAGCGCCCAGTGGTAAAGCGCGGCGATCAGTTGATTATGGTTGACGACGAAAGATTCCAGCTGATCAATGGTGAACAACCAGAGATGCGCGAAATCAGGTTTAGAACTCTTGGTTGCTACCCGCTAACCGCAGCGGTTGAGTCTTCGGCAAAAACAATTGACGAAGTCGTTGACGAAGTTATGAACGTGAAGCTTAGTGAACGTGCTACGCGTTTGATTGATGGCGATAAAGAAGACTCTATGGAAAAGAAGAAGACCGAGGGCTACTTCTAATGACTGATGAAATGAGAAAACCAGTAATTCGCCTGCTTACCTGTGGCTCTGTGGACGATGGCAAGAGCACACTTATCGGCAGACTGCTTGTAGAAACAGACAGCGTTCCTCACGACACCGTGGCAACTGCAAAAACTGTTCGCCGAAGTGGTTCAACCATTAAAGCTGGCGAAATTGATTTCAGTTTGTTGACCGATGGGCTTGAAGCAGAGCGTGAACAGGGAATCACAATTGATGTGGCATACCGTTCAATGTCTTTGCTTAACGGACGTCGTTTGATTATTGCCGACGCACCAGGTCACGAGCAGTACACACGAAACATGGCCGTTGCTGCTTCACGCTCTGACGTTGCGTTGGTTTTGGTTGATGCAGCACGCGGAATTAGAACTCAAACTTTGCGTCACCTAACAATTTGCTCGCTCATGAAAGTTGAGCGCGTAGCCGTTGTAGTGAACAAGCTTGATGCGGTTGGTTACAGCCAAGAGGTTTACGAATCAATAGTTAAAGAGCTAGCCGATGTGGCTGCACGCCTTGAAATTACTGACTACCAAGCCATTCCGGTTAGTGCGCTTGAGGGCGATAACGTGGTGCACCGCAGCGAAAACATTGACTGGTACACCGGCCCAACCTTGCTTGATTACATTCAAACTTGGGACAAGCCAGCCCGATCAGAAAACCGCCCCCATCTAGGTATTCAATTAATTTCACGCGCAGAAAACTTTAGAGGCCTTTCTGGAACTGTAGTTAATGGTGACTTTAATGTTGGCGATGAAGTTTTGGTTATGCCAAGCAAGCGCCCAGCAAAAATTTCTGCGATTCACACCTTTGATGGTGAAATCAAAACTGCCACCGAATCAAGCGCCGTAACTTTGGTTCTTGAACCAGAGGTTGATGCAACTCGCGGTGACTCAATTGAATTGGCAGCCGCATTCACCGAACCGGCAGACAGATTTGCTGCAACGCTGGTTTGGCTGGCCGAAGAAGAACTAGTTCACAGCCGCTCTTATCTTTTGATTTCTGGTTCCACTCAGGTGCCGGCAATCGTGACTGTTGTAAAAGACAAGCTAAATGTAAATAACGGCGAACTTGATGCTGCAACTAAATTGCAGATGAACGAAATTGGTCACGTAGAAATTGCTACTGATGCACCAATGGTTCTAACCAGTTACGCAGAAAGTCGCGATACCGGAAACTTTATTTTGGTTGACCGTGCAACTTTGAAAACAGTTGGTGCTGGAATGGTTAAGCACGCAATGCGCCGTGCAACCAACATCACTAAGCACAACTTTGAAATTGATCAGACTGCTCGTGCAACACAAAAGAGCCAAAAGCCAAAGGTAATTTGGCTAACCGGTTTGTCTGGCTCTGGTAAATCAACAATTGCCAACGCGCTTGAAAAGCAAATGTTTGCATCTGGCATGCACAGCTACATTCTTGACGGCGACAACCTAAGACTTGGGCTCAATAAAGATCTTGGTTTCACTCGCGAAGATCGCGCAGAAAACGTGCGCCGCGTATCTGAGGTTGCAAAGCTAATGGCAGACGCCGGATTGGTAGTTGTAGTTGCTTTGGTTTCACCATTTGCTCAAGACCGCGATCAGGCTCGCGCTGTAATTGGCCAAGATCAGTTCTTAGAAGTTTGGGTAAAGACCTCAGCAGAAGTATGTGCCGAGCGTGACCCTAAGGGGCTATACAAGAAGGCGGCCGCCGGTGATTTGCCAAACCTAACCGGTGTTGGCCAAGAGTACGAACCTCCAACCGGCGACGCTCTGGTACTAGACGGCACTGAGTCTGTAGAAGTGAACGTAAAGCGCTTGCTTGAGGAGCTTTTGTGAACTGGATTTGGTTTGCCTTAGCCGGTGGCGTAGCTCAACTGGTGGATGGCACCCTGGGTATGGGTTTTGGCCTTACCAGTGCAACGCTTCTGGTAACCCTTGGTACCTCAGCCGCGGTTGCCTCGGCTGCGGTACATGCAGCTGAAATTGGTACAACCCTGGTTTCTGGTGTTTCTCACTGGCACCGCGAAAACATTGACCCGCACATTCTGAAGCAAATTGCTATTCCTGGCGGCATTGGTGCATTTGCCGGCGCAACCTTTCTTTCAAACATTGACCTTTCAAATGGCAAGATCTTTGTAAGCACCCTGCTGCTGCTACTTGGTTTTGCTTTGCTGTATCGCCAGATTTTTAAGGCCGAGAGCCAAGTGGCCATGACAGAAATCACCAACCCCACTTACCTAAGGTTTCTTGGTGGTATTGGCGGTTTCATTGATGCCTCTGGCGGCGGCGGCTGGGGCCCGGTGGTTACACCTACTTTGATGGCAACCACAGCAACCTCACCTCGCAAGATCATTGGCACGGTTAGCGCTGCAGAGTTTATTGTTGCTGTTTGTGCCAGTGCGGGTTTCCTTATTAACATTCACAAGCTTGACATCAACTGGGGTGTAGTGGGTGGCTTGGCCCTTGGTGGTGCACTAATGGCACCGATTGCCGCAAGATTCGTTTCCAAGGTGCAGCACCGCAGACTAGGCATAATTATTGCAGTTGCCATCATTGTCTTGAACGGCTCAAGATTGATTGGTTTTTAATGGCTGAAAAATTTATTTTGCACGTTGGTTTTCACAAGACCGGAACGACTGCAATTCAAACGAGTTTGCACCATCAGCGCGATTCTCTACTAGAGCACGGCATAACGTACCACTACAACCGCGCCCGTGCCGAGCACGAGGCGGCATGGGGATTGAACGCTAAGGTTTGGGGCTGGAAAAACCGTGGTGGTAAAGAGACTCCAATTAGCAAATGGAACAGATTTGCAAAAAAAGTCAATAAAACTAAGGGAACTGTAGTTGCAAGTTCCGAGTTCTTTAGCGAATTGAATCTTGAAAAAATTAAAAAGATTCGCGATGACATAACCACAGATCAAGTGCAAATAGTTTTCACCATTCGGCCATTGGCAAAAATGTTGGCTTCTTCATATCAGCAGTACTTGAAGTATGGAATCAAGGCAACTTACGAACAGTGGTTGCATGCCATGCTAGATGAGCCAGGAAAATCAAAACAAACTCCCTCTTTTTGGCAGAGAAATTTTCACGGACAATCCATTCAAAATTGGGCCGACGTATTTGGAACCCAAAACGTGATTGTTATGGTTGTGGATGAAAAGAACCCGCAGGCGCTTTATAGCCAATTTAATGATTACCTGGGTCTTCCAGAAGGGCGCCTCGTAGAG
The DNA here is from genome assembly GCA_039805425.1 of Actinomycetota bacterium. Taxonomy (GTDB): domain Bacteria; phylum Actinomycetota; class Actinomycetes; order Actinomycetales; family Microbacteriaceae; genus Rhodoluna. The sequence goes on along the minus strand of JBDLUH010000001.1, from coordinate 16,949 downwards.
CAGGCAAGCGGCGGAAACCGCTCACTAACCGCAAGCGAAGTTGAACTTTTGCAGCTTATTAACTTGAAGTACCCAAAAGACCGGGCATGGGATGACTACACAATCTTTGTACGTCAAACAGCTATCAAAGCTCTAACAGATAAAAAAGCCCCTGAAGGAAGTGAAAAACTTCAAACCCCGCAGTGGGCCATTGACTTAGCTGCAAAATTAACCGCAGAAAGCATTGAGCAAATTAAATCAAGCGGTGTACGGGTAATTGGGGATTTGGATACTCTTTCATCAACCAAAGTTCCTTCGGGGGAAAACCCAAAAATTGGTCTTATAGATGTTGAATCAGTTGCCGACATGATCTTGGCTTTAGATCAAAAAATTATTCGCAAAATGCGCTGGAAAACTGTGCTGGTTGAAGTGTTAAGAAGAATCAAAGCTAGGTTGAAAGGTAATTAGACAATTGGCTAAATCTATAATCAAGACCGAACAGGTCACTATTCGCCGTTCACCAAAATTTCTGCCATTCATAATTACCGGCGGGGTTATCGGTGTGATTATTGGTGCCGGCCTGGGGCTAAGCATTCCAGCCGAACAGCGCACCGCCGAGCCAGTAATTACCTACCTAATTGCCTACGGCGCCGGCCTTGGAGTAGTAGCTGGAATTGTTGCTGCGGTGATTGTTGACTGGATTGGGGTGGCCAAAGCCAAGACCCTTGAAGCCACTAAACTGAAGCAGTAAAGCCCACCACTACCCAAAGGATTCACCTTGCTTCGTGGCGATGGAAACCTGAATCTCGATATTGCAGTTAGCAATGACGACAAAGCACCGCAAGACCAATGTGGCGTATTCGGCGTATGGGCACCAGGTGAAGAAGTAGCCAAGCTAACCTTCTTTGGTCTTTATTCACTGCAGCACCGCGGTCAAGAATCTGCCGGTATCGCCACCTCTGATGGCAAAAAGATTTTGGTTTATAAAGACATGGGTTTGGTCTCGCAGGTTTTTTCTGAATCTGCTCTTGAATCTCTAGTTGGTCACATTGCAGTTGGTCACAACCGATACTCGACAACCGGCGCATCGCATTGGCGAAATGCCCAACCAACACTTGGCCGAACTTCGGCCGGCACCATTGCCCTTGCGCACAACGGAAACCTGACAAACACAGCAGATCTTTTGGACATGCTCAAAGAGCGTTACCCAGATCAGGGAACCAATGAAATCACCGGTGGAAACACTACTGACACTGCGGTTCTAACTGCACTGATGGCCGGCGATCTTGATCACACACTTGAAGCAACCGCTCTTGAACTTCTTCCGAAGGTTAAGGGCGCGTTTTGTTTGGTCTTCATGGATGAAAACACTCTTTACGCAGCGCGTGATCCGCAAGGTGTGCGCCCGTTGGTGCTTGGTCGTTTAGAGCGCGGTTGGGTGGTTGCTTCAGAAACTGCAGCGCTGGATATTGTTGGTGCAAGTTTTGTACGCGAGGTTGAACCTGGTGAGCTAATTGCAATTGACGAAAACGGATTACGTTCAACCCGCTTTGCCGAAGTAAAACGCGCAGGTTGCGTATTTGAATACGTTTACCTTGCACGCCCAGATACCTCAATTAATGGCAAGAATGTTTATGACGCTCGCGTTGAAATGGGTCGCACACTTGCACGTGAGTATCCGGTAGAAGCAGATCTAGTTATTCCAACTCCAGAATCTGGAACGCCGGCGGCAATTGGTTACTCGCAGGAATCAGGAATTCCTTTTGGTCACGGACTGGTAAAAAACTCATATGTTGGCCGCACATTTATTCAACCATCACAAACTATTCGCCAACGCGGTATTCGCTTAAAGTTGAACCCACTAAAAGAAGTTATTGCCGGCAAACGAATCATTGTTATTGATGACTCAATCGTTCGCGGAAACACCCAGCGCGCTTTGGTGCAAATGCTTCGCGAAGCCGGTGCTGCTGAAATTCACGTGCGAATTTCTAGCCCACCTATTACCTGGCCATGCTTCTACGGAATTGACTTTGCAACTCGTGCCGAGTTGATTGCCACAGGCATTGGTGTTGAAGATGTTCGTACCTCTATTGGTGCCGACTCGCTAGGCTACCTAACCAAAGACGGCATGGTTGCGGCTACCGGCCAGCAAGAGCGCGAGCTATGCACCGCTTGCTTCACCGGTAAGTATCCAATTGATTTGCCAATGGCCGACCGCCTTGGCAAGAACCTGTTGGAAAAGGGCGTTGCCACAATCCAAGGAGAGAGCGTTCACCAGCATGACTAATGCCTATGCAGCATCTGGCGTAGACACAGAAGCCGGCGACCTAGCCGTAGAACTCATGAAGCGCGCAGTTGGCGCAACCCACAACGATCTTGTAATGGGCGGCCTTGGTGGCTTTGCCGGCATGATGGATGTTTCGTTTCTAAAAAAATACGATCGCCCACTGCTTGCCACCAGTACCGATGGCGTTGGCACCAAAGTTGCCATTGCTCAGGCTATTGATAAGCACGACACAATTGGTCAAGATCTAGTTGGCATGGTTGTTGACGACATCGTTGTGGTTGGCGCAAAGAGTTTGTTCATGACTGACTACATTGCCTGCGGAAAAGTTGTTCCAGAACGCATCGCTGATATCGTTCGAGGAATTGCTGAGGCTTGTAGTGCAGTTGGTGTTGCGCTAGTTGGCGGCGAGACCGCAGAACACCCTGGTCTTCTTGGTGTTGACGATTACGACGTAGCCGGAGCAGCAGTTGGTGTTGTTGATGCAGCTAAATTACTTGGCCCACAAAACGTTCGCGTTGGTGATGTGATTCTTGGAATGGAATCATCTGGCCTGCATTCAAACGGTTATTCGCTAGTGCGCAAGATTGTTGCCGATAGCAAACTTGACTACAAGAAAAATGTTGCCGAGTTTGGAACACTGTCACTTGGTGAAGTGCTGCTTGAACCAACCAAACTTTATACCGGAGTATTGAACTCACTTTTGGAGTCTGAACTTGGTAGCGCAGTGCACGCGATGAGCCACATCACCGGTGGTGGTATTGCGGCAAACATTGCGCGAGTTTTGCCTCAGGGCGTTGCGGTTGATATTCACCGCTCTACTTGGACACCAATGGAAGTTTTCCAAGTTCTAGCAGGCTGGGGCAAGTTCTCACTTGAGAGCGTTGAATCAACTTGGAACCTTGGTCTTGGTCAGGCTGTTGTGGTTGATGCGGCCAAAGCCGACGAGGTTTCTGCAGCGCTAACCAAGCTTGGTGTGCACACCTGGACCCTTGGTGAAATTGAGGCGGCGCCTGCAGACTTGTCTTCATATGTTCACGGTGCCAAAGGCGTTGACGGTGGTGCCGTTCGCCTGGTTGGCGAATACAAGTAATCTGCTTTACTTTTTACGCTGTTAATCGGTGTAGAAATTAACTTGACCGCGAACCCAAACGGTAACGCGCATGCCAATCTCAGGAGCAAATGGCCCATTTGCTCTAGCTTGAATTACTAGCTTTGGCAGCTGCACTTCAATTAACGCGTCGTGGCCAAAATACTGGCGGCCAATAACTTCACCCTCACCATTTGGATTTGGCTGCAGGTAGAAGTTCTCAGGCCTAATTGCCACTCGGCCGGTGGTGCCATTGGTTACTTTATTTAGCGGGGTAAGCAGACCAAGGTCAGTGACTATCTTGTTATCTTTGACAACGCCATTAATGATGCAAGAATCACCAAGAAAGGTTGCCATTTCAACATCGGCGGGTGCCTGGTAGATCTCACTTGGGTTTCCAATTTGGGCGAATTCTCCGTCGCGCAGAATCGCAACGCGGCTAGCCATAGACAGGGCCTCTTCTTGGTCGTGAGTTACCAGAATTGCGGTGGTTCCAGTTTTGGTAATTACGTTGCGAACATCTTCGCGCAGGCGAACCCTGAGTTCGGCATCTAGTGAAGAGAACGGCTCGTCTAGCAAAATCAATTGAGGCTTAGGCGCCAGTGCGCGGGCAAGGGCAACGCGGTGACGCTGCCCGCCAGATAACTCGTGCGGCATGCGTTCTTGGTAGCCAACTAGGTCAACCAGTTTTAGTAGCTCTGCAACTCTTAAAACGCGCTGAGCCGCAGGCATTTTGCTAAGCCCAAATTCAATGTTCTTGGCAACGCTAAGGTGCGGAAACAGTGCGGCATCTTGAGGCACAAACCCAACTCTGCGCTCTTCAGCTGAAACGTTGACGCCTTTGGTGAATACCTGCTGCCCTCCAATGAAAATTTCGCCAGCATCTGGGGCATCGAAACCTGAGATCAAACGCAGCAGGGTGGTCTTGCCAGATCCGCTACTGCCCAGAATGGCAACAAACTCTTGGTCTTGCACATCAAGGTTCAGATTCTTCAGAATCTGATTACCTGCGATTGCTTTGCTAATTGAATGAAGCGAAAGAACGGTTGACACTATTCACGCTCCATTCGGCTGTTCAAATCAAATTTGGCACTTTGGCGCACCTGACGGTTCAGTAGCCAGGCTGGAATTCCAGCAACTACTACTAAAAGTAATGCATAAGGGGCGGCTGCGGCATAGGCCGAAACTGAGGTCTCGCTCCACAGCCGGGTGGCAAGCGTTTCAACCCCGGTTTCGCGTAGCAATAGGGTTGCCGGCAATTCTTTCAACACCGATAACGAAACCAATGCGGCACCGGCAAGAATACCCGGGCCAGCAATCGGAACTAAAACGCGACGTATTGTTTGCATTCTGCTGGCGCCGAGGCTGGCAGCAATTTCATCAAGTGCCCTAGGCGCTTGCGCGATTGGTGTTTGCATTGCTGTGATGGCATTTGGCAAAAACAAAATTAGGTAGGCAATCATTACCAACGTGCTGGTCTGATAAATCTGTGGCAACAGGCGATTGCTTAGAAAAACTAACGCTAGTGCAACCACTATGCCTGGCACTGCGTGGGTCAGCCAGATTGATCTATCAAATGCAATAGTCAATTTTGATTTCCAACGCACAGTTAGTAGTGAAACAGCGAAGCCAAAAATTACCGCTACTAAACCACCGGCAAAGGCATAGCCAACCGAGTTAATCAGCGCACGAATGACTTCACCGCTGTCAACATTTGAGAGACCAGTTTGGTTCCAACGAATCAAACTGAAGGTTGGAATCACCAAACTAACAAAAGCCCAGGCGCCAGCAACGGTTGCAGCAATTGGTGCAAACCAACCCAAATTGATAAGCGATGTTCTGCGTACTCGTGAATCTGTTGGCACGGCTTTTCCACGCAATGCCGGTTCAACTACTAACAGCGCAATTGTTAGCACAACAAGAATGGCTGCCAAGCTGGCGGCACCGGAACGATCAAAACTTGAACGAAACGCGCTATAAATTGCCCGGGTAAAGGTATCGAAGCTAAGAATTGAAACAGCGCCAAAGTCACTAAGTGCATAGAGTGCAGCAAGCATTGCACCGGATACGGCTGCCGGTCTGATTGTTGGCCAAGTTACTTGGCTGAATACTCTCCAACGGCCAGCGCCCAGTGAGCGCGCTACTTCTTCGGTGGCAGCATCAGATCTTATTAGCGCGGCCGAAACAGCCAGGTAAACGTATGGCGCGGTGCCTATGGTTAGCACCAGCCAAGCGGCAAAGAAGCCTTTGAAGCCACCAAATAAAGCGGTAAATGAGTATGCAGTTACATAACTTGGCATTGCTAATGGCAGGGCCGAAAGAACAGCAAAAACAGCTTTACCTTTTATTGAAGTGCGGGCAGTTAGCCAAGCCTGAAAACCACCAACGGCAACTGCAGAAACAGAAACCGCGGCAGCAAGTAGCAGCGAGTTGCCAAGTAGTTCAAAACTTCTTGATCGAAAAACATTTTCTAGAACTTTGTCGAAACCAAACTCAGCAAGCCTGATTGCAAGGTATGAAATTGGCGAGATAGAAATCAAAACGGCAACGACTGCCAACCCAAGTAGTAGGGCTGGCGGTCGTTGCCGAAGTGAGTTTTTCAATGTTTAGTCAGTTAGCCCTGCGTCGCGAATCAAGTCAAGAGTCTTGGCCAAAGTTGAAAGTGCACTTAGGTCAATCTTTGGCGAGGCAATTTGGTTTAAGGCCGGTAGCCCACCCTTAGCGGCCAAACCGGTAAGTGAGTACTCAGCGGTCTTGTCTACAAAAAAGGTTTGTGCCGAGGTTCCCAATAGCCATTTCGCAAAGGTCTGTGCCTCAGGCTTATCAGACAGAACGCCAACTCCGGCTACGTTCACAAGGTTGCCAACGTCACCAGCGGCAAACCATGCCATTTTTGAAGTCATGTTCTCTTCGCCAACTTCGGCTGCGCGCTCGTACCAGTAGTAGTGATTGATTAGGCCAGCTGAAATTTCGCCAGTTTCAATGGCCTCAAGAATTTGAGAGTTCTTTTCATACAAGACGGCATTCTTCTTGATGGCGGCTAGCCATTCAATAGTCTTTTGCTCACCCTCTAATACGCGCATTGCAGTAACTGCAGACTGGAATGACGCGTTAGTTGGCGCCACTCCAATTTTTCCTTGCCATTTTGAATCAGCCAAATCAAAAACAGAAGTTGGTAGCTCTGCTTCAGATACCTTTGCTGGGTTATAAGAAAGTACTCGGCTGCGACCAGAGACTCCAACCCAGGTGTTGTCTTTTGATTTGTACTGGTCTTCAACCAGAGCAGTGATGTCTGGGTTTAAGTTTTTGAATGCGCCCGCTTCACTTACGGCACCCAGTGCGCCGGCATCTTGCGAGAAAAATACATCGGCTTGAACATTTGAGCCCTCTTCAAGAATCTGTGCAGCTAGTGCTGCAGAATCTGCATAGCGAACTTCAACAGCAATTCCGGTTTCGGTTGTGAATTGGTCAAGCAAGTCGGCAACTAGGTCTTCTGCACGACCTGAATAAACGGAGATGCTTTGCTCGCCAGAGGTGGGGGTGGATTCTTTGACGCAACCACTTAGAGAGGTGGTGGCTAGGGCAGCGATTAGAGCTGCAGCGCCTATTTTAAAGGCGCGAGTTATTGCGATATTCAATTAATTTCCTTCAGTTTCGTACTGGATGGTTATTCCAGCCGTCTGTTTTTTGGCCCAGTTGGACCGTCTTCAAATCTATTCCACCTAACCAACTAGGACAAGGGTCAAAAGGTCTAAATGGCTATTGATTTAGCAAATCAGCCGGGTTGCTCTAGGCGCTAATTTCGTTTACGAAGCGAACCATGTTTTCGAGAGTTTCAACCATCTCATTGCAATCAGCTGGGTAGCGATTGATGTGTGCGTGCGGCACTCCAGCTTGCGTTAAGGTTTCAACTTTTACTCGGGCGTTAGCCAGTTGCTGTCCAAATTTTTCACCCGATGCCCGAAGCATGTCATATTCACAATTAATAATTTGGGCTGGCGGAAGTGAGCTTAGATCTTCAACTTCACCTGCGAACCAGGCTGGAATAAATTCTTGATTGCCCAGAGCAAATTTTCGTGTCTCATCAATAATTTCTGCGGTTAAACCAAAACCGTTTATTTCATCAATTTTGCTTTGCAGTTCTGCGCTTGGAGTTGGCAAATTAAAGTGCAAAGTTGGGCAGTTCAGTAATTGCCCAGCAATGTAGTTGTTTCCGTTGTCACGATCAAGTACTGCCATTGTTGCTGCAAGACATCCACCGGCACTAATGCCACCAACAAAAATCGCATCACGACGACCGCCGATTTTTTCAACATTAGCAACCACCCAATCCAGGACGGCCATAGTGTCCTCTTGAGGGGCTGGGAACTTTAGGGTTTCTGTGACTAGGCGATACTCAACGTTGACAACCACCATGTTGGCGCGGTGAGACATCTCGCGCGAAACAATATCACCCTCGTTCATTTTAAATGTTCCTTCGCGAAAGCCACCACCGTGTAGCCAAATCAAAACAGGTAGGTCTCCGGTTACTCCGGTTGGGCGATAGGTGAGAATCGGCACCGGCCCGGACGCACTTGGTGCCGATAGCTCTTCAACATCAACCGGAGGTGAAACATACTCGCTTAGCGGCGCTTCAAAGAGTTTGTGGGCCTCAAGAAAAGGAAGTTCGTTGTAGTGATTCAAGCGATCTGCGAAAAGTGGAGCTAGTGCCATTAGATAGTTACCTTTTCCTTACTTGACAAACCCGTTAGCTCGGCAGCGTTATCGGTGAGAATTCTTCTGAAAAAAGCTTTGTGTTCGTCAATCATGTCCCACTTGCGATCAAGAAGCCATTGAATCTGCAGGCCATCTGAAAGTGCAACAATTGCTCGGCCAAGATCTGCCGGGTCAAGATTTTTGCGCATGTATCCATCGTCATGAATTTTTTGCATTGATTTTGTTGTGACATTAATTACATATTCGTAGCGCTCCTGGAAGTATCTGTGCGCCGGGTGGTCGGCGGCGGTTGCTTCGGCTGACACTATGCAATAAAGCTCAACCATGCCAGGAATTGAAATGTTGTAGTCCACCAGATTGAGCCAGCCGTTTACGAACTCTAAGCCCGAGGACTCTGTGACACCCGAAATCTCGCCGGCTAGTTCATCGCGATAACTTAGGACCTCGATTAGAAGATTCGCCTTGGTTCTAAAGTGATGAAGAATACCGGCTTCGGTGATGCCCACGATTTCTGAAACTTGGCTTAATGAGCCACCCCGGTAGCCATTCTTCGAGAAAACCTCGAATGCGGCCTTCAAAATGTCTTGTTTGCGGGCTTCGGTTACAGAGGAGTCGCCTTTTGGTCTGGCCATAGCTCCCTCGATCCCTTAAATCCCTCAAATATCGGCCAATTTGGCCAGGTTTCTACCTAAACACTCAAATAGCTAATCCAAGTTCGCATCAAGGATGTGAACGATAACATTTTCGTATCGGTCCGGGTAAAACTAAATGCTCACTTAGTTTCTACCATTAGATTTCTTATAACCGCAAGTCAAAGGGGCTTTGCGGCACCCCATCCATCAGGAGAAACTATGAAAATGTTCAAAGCTTTTGCAGCTGTGCTTGCCACAGCGGCGCTAGCAATGGGTACCGTAACAGCCGGTCAGGCTGCGGGCAAGACCCTAACTATTGGTGCCATCGTAAAGCCAGTTAGCTTGGCTGCAGATCAGGCTGAATACGGAAACCGCGTTTGGTTCTACCAGGCTACTTACGACAGCCTTCTAAGACAGAAGGAAAACGGCGACATCATCCCTGGTGTAGCAACTAAGTGGACCTACAACTCAGCACAGACCGTGCTAACACTTGATCTTCGTTCAGGAATTAAGTTCACCGATGGCTCTGCACTAGATGCAGCAGCTGTTGTTAAGAACCTAAATGCCAACAAGAACGGCAAGGGTCCAACTGCAAACTACCTAGCTTCAATGAAGTCAGCGGTTGCTAAGGGAACTAGCCAGGTTGTAGTGACCCTTACAGGGACAGACCCAGCATTTGTTAACTACCTAGCTAACACCGCCGGCCTGCTTGCAAGCCCAAAGGTTATTGGCAAGGCTTCTGCGGCAACTTCTCCAGTTGGTTCAGGCCCATACATTCTTGACAAGGCAAAGACCCGCTCAGGTTCAAAGTACGTTTACACAGCAAACCCAACCTACTGGGACAAGGCAAACCGTAAGTACGACAACCTAGTGATCAACATCTACGAAGACCAAACCGCGATGGTTAACGCTGTTAAATCAGGTGCCGTTCAGGGTGGAAACGTTGCAGACGTTGCATCGGTAAACACTCTAAAGAAGGCCGGATTTAAGTCTTCAGCTTCATACCTAGACGCAAAGGGAATCTACTTCTCTGACCGCTCAGGAAAGCACAACTCGTGTATCGCAAAGAAGGAAGTTCGCCAGGCAATTAACCTAGTGTTCGACCGCCCTGCGCTTGTCAAGAGCCTAGAGTCTGGTGCTGGTTTAGTAACATCTCAGTACTTCCCTACTTACAACGCTGGATACAGCAAGTCTCTAGACAGCATGTACCCATACGATGTTGCGTCAGCTAAGGGCCTAATGGCTGCAGCTGGTTACTCAAAGGGCTGTACCATCACCATGCCAACCTTCGCTCCGTACTTTGGTGAGGCTGTTTACTCAATCATCAGTTCACAGCTGGGCAAGATTGGCATCACAGTTAAAGAAGTTGCAGAGGGTGGCGCTACATTCATCGACAACATCATCGCTGGCAAGTACGACGCTTACCTAATGCAGTTTGAGCGCTCAGGTGAGCCTTGGCAGATGATGAACTTCATGCTGACTAAAAACGCAACCTTCAACAACGATGGTTACGCCACAGCAACAGTTACCAAGTTGATTGCTGACTACAAGAAGGCAACCGCTTCAAAGCGCCCAGCAATCTTGAAGGCAATCAACAAGGCTGTTCAAGAAGATGCATGGTTTGCTGTTTGGTATGCAAGACAGGGAAACTTCGTCTACAAAGGCATAACAATCAAGGCAGCACAGGCCGGAAACAGTATTCCGTTCCTATACAACATTGGCTAATAGCTAGTTTGTAAATAGTTTCAAAGTTGGGCTGGGGGCTTGGCCCCCAGCCCAACTGACTAACAATAGAATCACAGAAGTTCCAGCGCGAATACGCGCTCAAAAATTGGAAACCAATTGTTAAAATTCATTCTGAAGCGACTGCTCAACGGCATCATCATGCTGTTTGCGGTTAGCCTTCTTGCATATTTCTTAATGTATCTAGGTGCGGGCAACGTTGCTCGTTTGATCCTGGGTTTGCAGGCAACTCAAGACGAGGTTGCTGCGCTTAACGAACAACTTGGCCTAAATAAGCCCTTCATCGAACAGTATTTCTCTTGGTTAGTTAATGCGGTTCAGCTAAATCTTGGCGAATCTTGGTCAATGCCAGAGCCAGTTGCAGACTCACTTTTCCCACGATTGGGAGTTACGCTTACAATCGTTGCTCTGACCACATTGGTGGCGGCTCTAGTCTCTATTGTTTTGGGCACCGTAGCCGCACTAAAAGGTGGTTGGATCGACCGCGTTGTTCAATTCATTGGACTATTTGGTTTTGCAGTTCCAGGTTTCTTGGTGGCCTTTTTCTTGGTCACGCTTTTTGCAATTCAAATTCCAATCTTTAATGCGGTTGGTTACACAGACTTTGCAGATAGCCCAACTGAGTGGGCCAAATCTGTAACCCTGCCAGTCATTGCTTTGGCGGTTAGCGGTATTGCGGCAGCTGCCCAGCAGGTTCGTGGCTCTGTAAAAGATGCCTTGAACATGGATTACGTACGCACACTTCGCGCGCGAGGATTGAGCTTTAACCGCGTAGTTTTCAAGCACGTTCTTCGCAACGCAGGTGGCCCTGCGCTTTCAATCATTGGCGTGCAATTTGTTGGAATGCTTGGCGGATCAGTTTTGATCGAGCAAATCTTTGCTATTCCTGGTCTTGGTCCTTATGCAGTTGGTTCAACCTCTAGCAGCGATATTCCAGCCATCATGGGCCTCGTTGTTGCAACGGCTCTAATTGTTATTGCGGTGAACTTGGTCATTGACCTTCTTTCTGCAGCTCTAAACCCGAAGGTGCGTCTTTCATGAGCAAGTCAAAGAAAAAAGTAGAAAGCCTAACCCTTAAGGTTCTTTCCAATTTAAGTGGTGCAATTTCAATTGGTGTAATTCTTTCATTCATCGTTTTTGGAATTATCGCCCCCGAGCTAAGCCCTTGGGATCCAAATGAACCAGATATCTATGTGACTCTTGGTTCACCAGATGCATTGCACTGGTTTGGTACTGACTCTGCAGGGCGCGACGTATTCACCAGGCTTGCTTTTTCAACACGATTTAGCTTGGCTACCGCAGGCGTTGCCGTGCTGGTCTCGCTGGTCATTGGTGTTGTCGCTGGCTTGATTGCCGGCTACTTTGGTGGATGGTTTGACAGCGTCTCGTCTTGGTCAACCTCAATCATCATGGCGCTTCCTGGTCTGGTGGTGCTGCTTGCAGCCATCACCGTCATTGGTCCGTCAATGTGGTACGCGATGATGATCTTCGGTGTTCTGATGTCACCGGCCTACTTCCGTTTGGTTTACACCACTGTGCGCGGTGTGCGAAACGAACTCTATGTTGATGCCGCTCGTGTATCGGGCTTGAGCGATTTGCGCATTATTAGCCGACACATTCTTGGTGTGGTTCGTGCACCGATCATTATTCAGACCGCAATTATTGCTTCTATTGCTATTGCGATTCAGTCTGGTATCGAGTTTTTGGGTCTTGGCGACAAAGACACCCCAAGCTGGGGCTCAATGCTTAACGATGCGTTCCGTCAGATCTATGAGGCACCAGGCCTATTGGTTTGGCCAAGCGCAACTATTGCTTTAGTTTCAATTGCTCTTGTTATTTTTGCCAATACAGTTCGAGATGAACTTGAGCGCACCGGCCCTAAACCAACAAAAGTAAAGAGTCTGAAATCTTCTGCCCAGACTAAGGCTGATACCGATGCGGTTGATGCAATCATTCACCCAGACGCAAAGCGCGATCAAAAGTCACCGATGCTTTCAATTTCAAACCTTGCAGTTGGATACCCAGATGGTGTTGGCGGAATCAAGCAGGTAGTGCATAACGTGAACCTCACCGTAAACAAGGGTGAAGTTGTTGGCCTAATTGGTGAATCAGGGTCTGGAAAAACCCAAACAGCATTCTCAGTTCTTGGTTTGCTGCCTGCCGGTGGTCGTGTAGTTGCGGGCTCAATTGTTTTTGAAGGCGAAGAACTAACTACTGCCAGTGCCAAGTCCTATGACAAAATTCGCGGTGGCCGCATCAGTTACATTCCTCAAGAGCCAATGAGCAACCTTGACCCTTCTTTTACCATTGGTAGCCAACTGGTTGAACCAATGATTAAGGTCCTGGGGATGTCAAAGAAAGATGCAACCTCAAGAGCAATTGGTTTGCTTGAGCGCGTAGGTATACCTAGCCCAACCACCACAATGAAAAAGTACCCGCACGAAATCTCTGGTGGTCAGGCGCAGCGCGTGCTGATTGCCGGTGCAGTTTCTTGTAACCCAGATTTGATCATTGCTGATGAGCCAACGACGGCCCTTGATGTGACTGTGCAGGCCGAGGTGCTTGATTTGCTTCGTGAACTGCAGAAGGAAACCAACACCGCTTTGCTATTGGTGACTCACAACTTTGGTGTGGTTGCAGACCTTTGTGACTACATCAATGTGATGCAGAACGGCCGAATTGTTGAAGCCGGTGGAGTGGTTGAGATTTTCAAGAGAGCAAAGCACCCATACACAAAGTCATTGCTAGATTCCATTCTTGAGGGTGGACCAGCTCGCGGCAAGTACAAAGCTCCGAAGGGCAACTAATCATGTCTCTACTAAATATCGAAAACGTAGAAGTTACCTACAAGGGTAAGGGTCGCAAAAAAGACTTTAAGGCTCTGAGAGGAGTCTCACTTGATATTCGCCCAGGCGAGTGCGTTGGCCTGGTTGGTGAATCTGGTTCTGGTAAGACAACTCTTGGCCGCGCAGTGCTTGGCCTAGCCCCGGTTACCGCGGGTTCAATCCAGTTGAATGGCCATGAAATTTCTCACGCATCTCGTGACGAACGCCGCGACCTAGCCCGCGACATTCAGGTTGTGTTCCAGGATCCTTACTCATCACTGAACCCATCGATGTCTATTGAGCAGATTCTTGCCGAGCCGCTATTGGTGCGCGAGTGGACAAAAGATGCCGCCTCAAAGCGTGTTCGAGAGTTGCTAGATTCTGTTGGTTTGCCATCGGATGCTTCTGATCGCAGGCCGCGCGAATTTTCTGGTGGTCAGCGTCAGCGCATTGCGATTGCGCGCGCACTTGCACTTGACCCAAAGCTAATTGTTTGTGACGAGCCGGTTTCGGCATTGGACTTGACCACACAGGCCAAGGTTTTGGATTTGTTCCTAGAGATTCAAGAGCGCACTGGTGTGGCTTACCTATTTATCTCTCACGACCTAGCGGTTGTGCGCCACCTGAGCCACCGCGTTGCGGTTATGTACCAGGGTGAGATCGTGGAGTGGGGTGACGGCGAGCAGGTTTCTTCAAACCCACAGCATGCCTACACCAAGCGCCTAATGTTGGCGGCTCCGGTACCAGACCCAATTGAGCAGGCTAAGCGCCGCGATGAGCGCCGCAAAATGCTTGCTGCCGGTTTGATCTAAAACTAATTAGTAATTAGCAATAAAAAAGAAAGCAGTAAATCAAATGGCTAATCTTGCTGACAACGCTGTCCAGCTAAACGCAAAACTTTCACTAGAAGAAAAGGTTGCATTTCTAACCGGTTTTGACTTTTGGAATACAGTTCCAAATCAAGCCATTGGGCTTCGCAAGATGCTGCTATCCGATGGCCCTGCAGGTGTTCGTGGAGAATTCTGGGACGAACGCGATAACTCGCTAAATCTAACCTCAGGTACGGCACTTGGGTCCTCATGGTCTGTTGACTTCGCGGCTGAATACGGCCGCGTGTTGGCTCGCGAGGCCGCACGCAAGGGTGTGGATGTTGTGCTTGGACCAACCATCAACCTGCACCGCTCACCACTTGGTGGCCGCCACTTTGAATGCCTCAGCGAAGATGCAATGCTTACCGGGGCTCTAGCTTCCTCTTATACCCAGGCGATGCAATCGCTTGGTAAAGGCGCTTGCCCTAAGCACTACATTGCCAATGATTTTGAAACAGATCGCTACAACGTTGATGTTCGGGTTGACGAGCGCACCCTGCACGAGGTTTACCTTCGACCATTCGAAGACACCGTTGTGACTGGCGGCGCGTGGACAATCATGAGTTCTTATAACAAGGTGAACGGCACCACGCTTACAGAGCACGACTTGTTACAAGACCCATTGCGTAGTACTTGGAACTTTGATGGCGTTGTTATTTCTGACTGGACTGCAGTACGCACCTTGGAATCTGCTAAGGCTGAACAAGACCTTGTAATGCCCGGGCCAGTTGGCCCTTGGGGTGCATCACTAGTTGCTGCTGTTCGCAGCGGCGAGATTGACGAAGCAGTTATTGATCGCAAAATTGTTCGCCTGTTAGTTCTAGCTCAACGCGTTGGAGCGGTAAGCGCGGATGGCTCAATGCCTACAGACCCTGCTCGTCACAACGATATTGCGGCTGAGGGTGTTGCCTTTGCAAGACGTGCCGCTTCTGAAGGCTCAGTGCTTCTTGAGAACGACGGAATTTTGCCATTGAACCTACAAAAAGTTGGCAAAGTTGCTCTTATTGGTCACAACGCCAACGCTGCTCGCACTCAAGGCGGCGGCTCGGCCACAGTAATGCCTAAGTCAGTGGTTACTCCGCTAGATGCGCTCAAGGCTGAAATTGGTTCAAACCTTTCTTACTCAATTGGAGCGGTGGTTCAGGTTGGTGTGGCTCCACTTAACTCTGACCTTCTTAAGAACCCAGTGACAGGGGCGCAAGGCGTTCAGGTTGAATTCTTAGATGCAGATGGCTCTGTACTTTTTACTGAGGAACGTGCGGCATCTGGTCTTACTTGGCTAGGAAGCCAGGCTCCGGTTTCGTCAGCCAGTGCAATTAGGTTGCGCACAATTTACACGCCAAACCACAGCACAACCGAGTTATTTGGTTTTGCTTCCGTTCAGCCAGTTGAAATGAAATTTGATGGAGAGGTTTTCTTCAAACATCACATGCCCGATGACAGTGGTGACCCATTCCACGCGCTCATGGACCCACCTTTTGCTTCTAAGGCTTACGCATTTGTTGCGGGAAATTCAATCGATATCGATGTAAAAGTTGATTTGGCTGGACGCAGCGGACTTGCGCTTGAAGCTCAGACTTTCGTATTTGGCTTTGAATCAGACACAACTGTAGGCGACGCAAATATCGCCGAAGCCGTTGCTGCTGCAAAGGATGCAGAACTTGCAATTGTTGTAGTTGGCACCAACTCACAGGTTGAGTCAGAAGGTTTTGACCGCAAGAATCTAGATCTACCGGGTCGTCAAGACGAACTAGTAGAAGCAGTTGTTGCGGCTAACTCAAACACCATTGTGATTGTTAACTCTGGTTCGCCAGTATTGATGCCTTGGCGCAAGAAAGTAAAGGCGGTATTGCTGACTTACTTTGGCGGTCAAGAAATGGGCAATGGTCTTGTAGACATGCTCAGCGGAGCTGCAGAACCGGGCGGACGTTTGCCAACCACCTGGGCCGATAAATTTGAAGATGTACCAGTGACTAATTGCGATGCTTCACAACCTGGCAACTATGTGAACTACGACGAAGGAATTCACGTTGGCTACCGAGCTTGGCTTAAGGCCGGCAAGAAGCCTGCGTACGAATTTGGCTATGGGCTTGGGTACACCACTTGGTCAATTGACTCGGCAGAAGTTCCTGCAAAAGCTGCGGCTGGTGCAGACTTCAACGCCACTATTGCTGTAACCAACACCGGTAGTCGTGCAGGAAAGCACGTGGTGCAGGTTTATGCATCTCGCAAGAACTCGGCAATTGACCGCCCGGTTCGTTGGTTGGTTGGCTTTGCCGAAGTACATGCAAATGCTGGCGAGAGCAAGCGGGTATTGGTGGATATTCGCGGTCGTGAATTTGCTAACTATGAAAACGGCTGGAACTACGAAGCCGGTTCTTTTGAGCTGCACGTTGGTTCAAGCGTAGAAAAGCTTGAAGTGCACACTGCAATTGAAATTGGTTAATTGTGCAACTACCTAACCCTCTGATTGCTGGCTTCAACCCAGACCCATCAATTGTGCGCGTTGGTGATGACTATTACTTGGCTACGTCTACTTTTGAATACCTGCCGGGTTTACCTATTTACCATTCCACTGATTTGGCCCACTGGAATCTAATTGGGCACGTAATAACAACTGAGCAGCAATTGGCTAGTGCAAATGTGCCAACCAACGGCGGAGCTTGGGCCCCAACAATTAGATTCCACGATGGCCTCTTTTACGTAGCAGTCACCGATGCCCTAGGCAAAGGCACACTGATATTCACGGCCCAGAACCCGGCTGGCCCATGGAGCGGCGGGGTTCTTACCAATATCAGTGGCATAGACCCA